>JBNNDZ010000216.1:0-3702 GCA_050285865.1 Puniceicoccales bacterium | reverse complement strand
AGCAAAACAACCGCTGCTGTACTGCCGCAACACAGCATCGGTTGTTGCCTCAGTACAGCACCGGTTATCGGTCAAGTACAGCCACTGTTGTTTTTGAAAAGCCTAGTAAGGCTTTTGGGGGCGACTGGGCAGGGCGCAGTTTTATACAGAAGGCAGCTAAGGGAGCAAAGGCTGGGCGTGCAGTCGTGGGGGCAAGGTATGTTTTAAACAGGAAGATCGGGAAGAGCGGGAAGCATGCGCCCGCATGCATTATCCAGGGTAGGGACGGTTGCCCTCAACCGTCCGTTGCAGTTAACGTGGTTAGGGTAGCGCCCGGTATCCTTACCGGGCAGTTTCAACGGAGTGGCAGTTTGAAGACGAGGGCGGAGGGGCAGGCTTTTGCCCGTTAAGGATAACGGGCGCTTGTAGGTTTCACATATTCATAATTTAGCGCTTCCGAGAATGGGAACCATCTCGTCGGAGGAAGTGCTGGAGGATCGTCTTGGCGCGTGCCAGTGTCGAGACGGCCAGGGCGTCATGGGCGAGTCGCAATCGCCGATGACGGCTTCCGGAAAGATCGCAACGGGCGCTGGACCGCCGCTAAGGCAAGTCCGCTAGGTAGCTTGGATCGCCGGAAGCTTCCTGGCCAATCTCGAACAGTTGCAAGAGCCCCAATACTAGTTGGCGAGCTCGCCTTGACAAGCCTGAGATAGCCATGAACCCAATAACACACTACGATTACCTCGCCATCGATGTGGCCAAAGACGAGCTGCATTGCCGCAGCCAAACGCAGCGCCTCTGCGCTTCCAACGACGCCGCTGGCCACGCCCGGATCGTCGCAGCGGCTCGCAAGCTGAGCGAACCATGCGTGGTCTTGGAGGCTACCGGCGGCTACGAACGACGGCTGCTGGCCTGCTTGCGCGCCGAGGGTCTGCCCGCCATCGTGGTCAACCCGCGACGCCTGCGCGCCTTCGCCATCAGCGAGGGCGTCCACGCCAAAACCGACTCCATCGACGCCGAGATGCTCCTGCGCTTTGCCCGGCAAAAGCAGCTCCAGCCACTGGCGGCGCCCGCCGAGGCCAACACTGCCTTAGCCGAGCTGATGGACCGACGCGCCTACTTGGTCGACGCGCTGGCCCGCGAGAAAAACCGCGACCAGAACGGCTCCGAAGATCCGTTCATCCGCAAAATGCGCCGCGAAAGCCTGCGTTGGCACGAACGTCAGATCGACAAGATCGAACAAGAAATCCGCCAGCGAATCGCCGCCGATCCAACCTTACGAACACCGTGCCGCGCCCTGCTCAATATCGCTGGCGTTGGCGAGGTCACCGCCTGGAGCATCCTCGCCTACCTCCCCGAAATCACCCAGCTCAAGCGCAGCCAAGCCGTCGCCCTGGCCGGGCTCGCGCCCTACAACCGCGACAGCGGCAAGAAACAAGGCCTGCGCTGTATCCACGCCGGTCGCGCCAAAGTCCGCAAAGCACTCTACATGGCAGCAGTCTGCGCCGCCCAACACAACCCCATCATCAAAGCCTTCGTCACCAGACTCATCGAAAAGGGTAAACCAACAAAAGTCGCTTACACTGCCGCCATGAGAAAGCTCATCATACACATCAGAACAACACTCATTAATAACAAAATACTGCTTGAAGTATGACACAGTTGCTACCTTGGAGTGAGATCGAACTACGCATCACCATGAGGCGCCTTATCGCTGCTGGTCAAGCTGATCAGCTGCTTGCCTCCACGTGAGCCGTGGATTTCCGAGGGCGTCTGCAGATCCTTGGAGGGGACCCACTGCCAGGTGTCGTTGATGCCGGCGCCGGTCACGGTCACCGTGCACGAGCCATCGGCGTTATCCACCAGTTTAGCTACAGCTTGCTTGCCCCAGGGGTCGAGCACGGTCGCAAACTTCACCTTCGATGCCGTCACATCGAACTGAGTTCGGTCCATCAGATGATGTCCCCAGCGGCCATAAAAGATGTAGTTGTCGATGGCACCGGAGAAGGGTTGATCTGCCGAGATTTGGTAGTCGATGCGCTGGCCGCTCTTGCTGGCGATGAAGCCTGTGCCGGCATCAGGATCAGTGAAGTTCGCTTTCTGGGCAAAGAGCTGGAAGACGATGTTGGACTCCTTGGGGGCGACTACGTTGTCGAGCAAGAGAATGTATTCGCCGGGCATCCAGACAGCGCTGCGGCGGTATTGCTCCAGACCGGGGTAGGCGTTGCCTGCTTCGCCTTCTATGATGATGCGGTTTTCGGTGCCGACCTTCCAACCGGTTAGGTAGGAGAGAGTGGTCATGTCGACTTTTGGCACCGGCTGCGTGTAGCTGTCGCCCTCGTTGATCTGGCCCTTGCCATCGACGATGAGCGTGTTGTGGTTGGCCGTGAGCTTGTTGGTAAAATACACGCCGGGGTGGAGCACGATGTCGTCCCCCTTGGCGATGGAAACCGAGTTTGCATCGGGGTCGTCATGCGCGATGTTGACGTAATGGAAGTCTAGCTCGTTGCGGTACTGGTTGAGCGTATAGCCGCCGTAGGGGCCGCATTTGAAGAGCATCAGGACGGCATCTTCGTCCCACGAGTCGCGGATGTAGGCCGCGCCCATGTCGGCGAGGAGCTTGTAAGTCGGCAGGTCTTTATAGGCACCTGGTTTGAGCGTGGGGTCGTAGTAAAGGAGCATCAGCCACGGGTAGCCAGCGGCAACGAGGCCGTTGTCACTCATCGCGTCGCGGTAATACCAGGCTTCCAATGCGGCTTGGGCGTCGGCGTCGCGGCTGATGCGCGGGCCAATGAAAAACGCCGGGCTGTAGCTGCCGAAGCCGGGCTTGCCGCCCACGCGGTTCGGGTTGTCTCCGTAGGTCATGAAGCCGCGTGCGCCGGGAATGTTGGAATAAATTTGCTGCTGCCAAGCGTTCTTAAAGCCGGGTGCCGAAAGGTAATCCGTGCCGGTGCAGCGGTCCATCATAGTCGCGGTGATCGCGAGGAAATGAAAGCCGAAGAGCTGATAGCCAGTGCCCTCGTGGCAGTCGCCATCGTGCGGGAACCACTTCACGAGGAAGTCGATCTCGTTCTTCATTTGCTCAAGCATCCACTCGGCTTCGATGCCGTCGATGTCCTGAATAGCGAGCAGACAGGCGATGGTTCCAGCGGCGCGGTGCCAGCGGTGGTTGTTGGCCGGGTCCTGCTGCCAGTATTTATGAATGTCGATGGCTTGCTGCTTGTGGCCGATGTAATACATGCGGCGGGCTTTCTCGAGCAGGGTCTGGGCGAATTGCTTTTTAAACACCGGCTCCAGGTCGTTGGCGACAGCGTCGAAGAGTAGCGCAGCGGCGAGCATGTTATTCGCGGCGCCCATGGAGCTATCGACTTCCTTGGAGAGCGTCCAGTAGGGCGCGTTTTGGTACATCTCCAGAATCTCGACGATCTTCTGCTTTAGCGCGGGCGTGGGCTCGATGGTGTAAGCGTAAGCGAGGTTGGGATACTGGCCACCCGCCGTAACCAGGGCCGGGGTGTCGCTCTTGACTACTCGGGGTGGCGTCCCCTTATCGGCCTTCGCCTTTTTGCCGTTGGCAATGGTGGCATCCCAATTGACGCGCAGGATGTCGTCGTCAGCCACGAGGGTTCCGAGCTTGGACAACTCGTCCTTGGTGAAAATGAGACGCGGGTGAACGCCTTGCAACTGGGGCTTGAGCTTCACGGTTCCCGTTGGAGCGGGGTCGGT
>JBNNDZ010000215.1:0-4924 GCA_050285865.1 Puniceicoccales bacterium | reverse complement strand
ACGGCAAAGGCATGCCAGGAATGAACCGGCAGGCCATCCAATTCGGCGGCAATCGGTGCTCCTGTAAGGGCGACAATGGCATGCTGATGAAACTTTAGCGTTGGCCCCATCAAAGTGATTTCCAGCGCGGCAGTTCCCTGGTCATTGCCCACGAGTCGATTGGCCAGACGGAACGCGAGGTTATCCATTGGCCCGGATGGGGGCACACCAATGTCCCAGTAGCCCAGGCGCCCGGGGAAGTCCTGAATGCTTGTTTGTGTCCCGGCCGAAATTACATCAACCGCCGTCGTTGCATACGTAAACGTTTTCAGAAAAGCGGTCGTCATTTTGCCAAGGCCGAAAGTCGGATCGGCAACAATGCGTGAAAGGTACTCGAGGTTCGTCTCAATGCCATGCAGCTCCGTTTTGGAGAGCGCATCCTGCATAAGCGCGATGGCTTCACGGCGGCTGTCACCCTTAACGATGATCTTCGCCAGCAAAGGATCATAGTTAGGCGTAACTTCGGTCCCGCGCTCAATCCAGGTATCGCAGCGAACGCCTTCCGGGAAAACGACCTCGGTCAGTACACCCGATGACGGCTGATAATCCTTACGTGGATCTTCGGCGTAAACACGCACCTGAATCGAGTGTCCAGAGATCGGCATGGACTCAGCCCCCGCCGTCGGGTCTTCGCCGGCTGAAAGTAGCAACATCCATTCGACAAGGTCCACACCCGTAACTTCTTCCGTCACACCGTGCTCAACTTGCAGGCGCGTATTGACCTCCAGGAAATAAAACTCCTCTGTCTCGGCGTTGACCAAAAACTCCACCGTGCCCGCCGAACGATACTGAATCGATGACGCCAGGCGGCGCGCAGATTCCGCGAGACCTTCGCGTAAATTGTCCGAAATATTCGGTGCCGGGGTTTCCTCAATCACCTTTTGATTGCGACGTTGCGACGAGCAATCACGCTCGCCGAGGGTAACCACACCACCCTTGCCATTGCCAAAAATCTGCACCTCAATGTGACGTGCACGACTGACAAATTTTTCCAGGTAAATGCCCGCTTGCCCAAAGTTGGCGATACTCAGGTGCTCCACCTGCTCAAACGCCGCACGCAAAGTTCCTGGCTCGTCGCATACGCGCATTCCGATACCACCGCCGCCCGCAACGCTTTTCAAGATAACGGGGTAGCCGACTGATTCCGCGCGCTCCAGGGCTTCGTCGGCCGTCGCCAACAACCCTGTGCCAGTCAGCATGGGAACCGCAGATGCTTCCGCGAGCTCGCGCGCTGTGTGCTTGAGCCCAAACTGTTCAATCTGACCCGGTGTCGGTCCAATGAAAATGATACCGTTGTCCTCGCACGCTTGCGCAAAATTCAGGTTCTCACTCAAAAGGCCGTACCCTGGATGCACGGCATCCACACCATGGTCGATACAGATTTCGAGGATTTTAGCCCCGTTAAGATAGCTTTCGGAAACTGGTGCCGGGCCGATGCAGAATGCTTCATCAGCCATTTGAACATGGGGCGTGTGGCGGTCCGCTTCAGAAAAAATCGCGACCGTTGGAATGTTCAACTTCTGGCACGATCGAATGACGCGGCAGGCAATCTCGCCACGGTTAGCAATTAAAACTTTTTTCAGCATAGCCATTATACAGTAAGATATTGGGTAACTATTTCGTCAGTGAGTTCGCCGATGTTGCCCTGGGCCATCACCATGCCCCGGTCCATCACGTAAAATTCGTCGCTCACGGATTTCGCAAAATCCAGATACTGCTCCACGAGTAGAATACTCATGCGTTTGGAGTCCCGCAGGAGTTTGATGGTGTCTTCGATTTGATCGATGATTGAGGGCTGAATCCCTTCCGTGGGCTCGTCGAGAATCAGTAGTTTCGGACAGGTGAGCAGCGCGCGCGCGATGGCGAGTTGTTGCTGCTGCCCACCGCTGAGCACCCCTCCCTTGCGCTTGCCCATCTCCTTGATGACGGGGAACAGCTCGTAAACGAAGTCAAGTTGCTCTCGGGCCTTATCACCATGAACGACCATCGCCGTCTGCAAGTTCTCAAGCACAGTGAGTGTCGGAAAAATATGCCGTCCCTGTGGAACGTAGGCGATGCCTTGCCGCGCACGCTTCTCAGTCGACAAACCATTGAGAGAACTGCCGCACAGTGATATGTCGCCCGTAGTGGATTCAACCAGGCCAAGGATTGACTTCAGCGTCGTCGTCTTACCAACGCCATTACGCCCCATCAACGACACCACCTTATTTTCGGAGACGTCTAAATCCACACCCCGCAGAATGATTGACTGGTCATAGTACGCCTTCAGCCCGCGGACGGAAAGTACGGTCTCAGTTGCGGCTTCGAGAGTCTGCGTGCTCATGATGCCATCTCCTCTCCTTCGCCCGCCTGCGCGCTGCGACCCAGATAGACTTCGACCACTTTCGGGTCAGCCTGCACTTGATCAATCGTGCCCTCCCGCAGAACCGAGCCCTGGTGGAGCACCGTGACCTTCGTTGCGATTTGTCGGACAAAATCCATGTCGTGCTCGATGACGATTAGGCTATGTTTGCCTGCGAGACTGAGCAGCAACTCGCCGGTGCGCTCGGTTTCTTCGTCCGTCATGCCGGCCGCAGGCTCATCGACCAATAGCAGGCGCGGATCTTGCGCCAGTAGCATACCGATCTCCAGCCACTGCTTTTGTCCATGGGACAAAGATCCCGCGACGAGTTCCTTTTTCTCCGTCATCCGAATTGTCTCCAGGATCTCTTCGATGCGTTCCTTGTCGGCCGCAGACTCGCGGTAAAACAGTGTCGCAAACACGCTGCGATCACGGTTGAGCGACATCATCAAGTTCTCGTAAACGGTGTGCTTCGAGTAGACCGTAGGCGTCTGAAACTTCCGACTGATTCCCAGGCGGTTGATTTCATACTCCGCCATTTTTGTGAGTTGAATGCTATGATCCGGACCAAATTCAATCGTGCCGGAATCCGGTCGCGTACGCCCGGTAATGAGGTCGAGAAACGTGCTCTTTCCGGCACCATTGGGCCCGATGATTGTCCGCAATTCGCCACGGTCGATGTAGAGGTTCAGGTCATTGATAACCTGAAAGCCATCGAAGCTCTTATTCAGGCCTTCGACCGTCAGGATAAACTCACGCTTATCCTTCTTCGCTTCGTCTTCAGTCTCAGTTGTCATGGTGAAAATTAGTTGTCGTTGGTGACTTCAGCGGGTGTGGGCGCAGGCTTGGCGAATCCCTTCAACCGGTGTTGGTGCTTTTGCCAAAGGCTTTTAAGTTGCGCAGGCAGGCCCACGATTCCGTTCGGCATAAACAGCACCACGAACACGAACAATGCCCCCAGTATGATGAGCCAGTAGTCCGGGTAATGATAAGTGGTGTAGCTCTTCAGCCAATTCACCGCCACTGCACCGATCACGGGGCCTACGATCGTTGCGCGACCTCCAACCGCGACCCAGACCACGATTTCGAGCGACTTGCTAGGCCGCATCTCTCCGGGATTAATAATGCCGACCTGCGGCACGTAGAGCGCGCCAACAATACCCGCCATCACGCCAGCCACCACGAAGATGAACAGCTTATAGGTCGTCGTGGAATAACCCGAAAAACGCACCCGGTTCTCGCTGTCACGAATGGCCTGCTGCACACGGCCAAACTTGGTCCGCGTCAACCACCAGTTGAAAAACATGCACCCCGTTACATAGAGTGCGGTCAACAGATACAGCGCACGCTGCGTGCCCGGGTCGAAAACCTGGTTGCCGAGAATGGTTTTAAAGTCAGTGAATCCATTGTTGCCGCCGAAGGTGAATTCGTTGCGGAAGAACAAGAGACACGCAGCATAAGTCAGCGCCTGGGTGATGATCGCAAAGTAAACGCCTTTGATGCGCGCACGGAAGGCAAGGAAACCGAAGATACCCGCCACAATCCCGGGCATCAACATCACCGCCAATACTGCGAACCAAATGCTGTTAAACGGCACCCAGTGCGCGGGCAACTCGGTATACCCCATGAAGACCATGAAGTCGGGCAACGTGCTCTTGTAGGCACCCTGCTCGCCGATCATCAGCATCAGGTGCATCCCCATCGCATAGCCACCCAGAGCAAAGAACAACCCCTGCCCCAAACAGAGCAAACCGGTGTAACCCCACAACAGATTCAGTGAAATCGCCAGTGCGGCATAGCACAGATATTTGCCCCACAAATTGAGGCGAAAGTCGCTGATATGCAGAAACGATTCCGGAGAGGTGAAAGTATTCAGTGCCGGCAGCAGGAACATAATTGCCACCGTGATGATAATCCCGATCAGGGACTTCTGGCTTTCGCTGTAATTCATCGAAGAAAAATAATAATGGTGACTAGTCCAGACTACGGCTGTTGCTCGGGAATAGCCCGCCCGGTTTCCATTGCAGGAAGATAATAATAATCGCCAGCACCGTGATGCGTCCCATCACTGGGCCCAATGCGGGCTGCAAGGCCTGGTCCGTCACGCCAATGCCAAGTGCGGATATTACAGTGCCAAAGATGTTCCCTACGCCGCCGACGACCACCACCATGAAGCTGTCCACGATGTAGCTCTGCCCAAGATTGGAGCCAACACTACCAATTTGTGAAAGGAACACGCCTGCCAGCCCCGCAAGGCCGGATCCGAAGGCAAAGGTCATCATGCGAACACGGTCGATACGTATGCCCATCGCAGAGGCCATCTCGGGGTCTTGCATCACGGCACGAACCGATAGCCCCATCGGCGTTTTGGACATGAGCAACCACGTGCCCAGCACGATCAAAGCCGCGAAGCCGATCACGAAAATGCGGTTATAGCCAAAAGTGATGTCGAAGATTTCAATGTTTCCGAGCAACCATGAAGGCGAATTCACCTGCCGGTTTGCAGCCCCAAACACCAGCCGGAAGCCTTGCTGAAGTATCAGC
>JBNNDZ010000214.1:0-3052 GCA_050285865.1 Puniceicoccales bacterium | reverse complement strand
GGGAATAGTCGTCAAGCTCGGCCTCCCACTCGCGGAAAAGCGCCTCGGCGACATCTTCCACCGCGCTGATGCGGTCGCGCACGGCTTCGGCGCGTGCGTCGCAACGCTCGTATTGCGCCTTCAGCTTGTCGTAGCGCTTTTCCAGTTCCCCGCCGTCGATTTGCACCGTGGCGCGGAAGGCTTCGAGCGCGTTTTCAAACTGCTCCTTGGCCTCCTCCTGGCTTTCCTGCGCGGCTTCCACGCGGTCGACTAGCAGCTCGCGCTTTTGGATGCCGACCTGCTCCAACGCACCGTAATACATGGACGAGCACCCCGCCAAGGCGAGGGCGATAAAACAAACAAACGATGTTGCGATTCGGTTCATGGGCAAACGTTAGTCAGCAACCGGCAATTCGGCAAGGTCCCAAGTCGATTCGCCGCACTCGGATGCAAGCTCGTTGAAACCGTCGATTTCGGCCTTGGAGAAAAGAAGCCCGCCTGCGGCGTCGGAACGCTTGGCCGCCTCGGCTTCAATCTGCCCCGGAAGGATGCAGTGCTCATTACCCTGACCCAGAATGTCACCCAGCACGGCCTTGATGTTTTCCGCTGACGTGCGACCCAGCGCGAAGTCGCCCCCGGCAATCGCGTCCGGATGGATGACCTGAAAGTAAAACGCCGGCGTGTGCTTTTCCTCGGGCTGCTCACTCCAACGCGAACGCAAAGTCGGTAAGCTGCCGCCAATGAAGGCCGCAACGATTTCATTGATCAGCGAAAGCCCGTAGCCCTTATGCGCACCAAAAGTGGTCAGCGCGGCAACCTGCTTTGGGTCGGTCGTCGGGCGGCCGTCGGCGTCGACCGCAGCGCCCTCCGGCAAAGGCTGACCCTCGCGGGCAAACTGCTGCACGCGGCCCATCGCAATGACACTCGTAGCCCAGTCGATGACGACCGGGAAGCCCACGGCGTCCGTCGTCGGGAAGCCCCACGAATGCGGGTTCGTGCCAAGTGTCGGCGTCTTGCCCTTGAACGGCACAACCTCGGCCAGCGCGGCGGTGCAATTCGTGTATGCAATGTAGCCCCGCCGCGCGGCGTCCATCACGTAGCCGCCGCCCCACAGATAATGGAAAGCGTTGTCCACCGAAACCTGCCCGATACCATATTTGTCCGCCAGCGCAGTGGCGGCGTCGATCGCCTCATAAGCCGTCGCCTGGCCGAGCTTGCGGTTGGCGTTCCACACCTCACTGGCGGCAAAGCGCGAGGGCTTCTTTTCGATCACCGCGCCCGGCTTGCAACCACCCGCACCAGAGCCAAAAAGGTGGTCGAGGTGCAAGGCCTTGAGCGCGTTGTGCGTACGAATACCGTGACGGCTCGCATACGCCGAAAACGTCGCCGCTGCCTCAGCTTCTTCAGCCGTAAACCCGCGGTGACGATAAGCCGCCGCCACGAGCGCATTGTGCTTTGCTTCAGGAACTATGTGGAAGGTTTCGGGCATAAATTTATTTTCTCGGGGAGGATTCCCAGTCGGTTTCCTTCATGAACTTCATCATATTGCCGCGACCAATACGGTATGGGACCGGCATGCGTGCGAAGGCGGTGACGGGTTGGCCGTCCTTCATGGGGACCGTGAATTTGCGCGCGGCAATTTGGTCGCGGATGATTTCCGCCACGTTCTGGTGGTCGGCCTTGTCGACCTGGCAGTCGATCACGCGGCCGTATTCATCCACGGTGACCAGCAAAATGACTTCGCCGTGGTAGTTGTCGCGGCGGATACTGTCCGGGAACTCAAGCGGCTTCTTGTCGAGCAGGCGGAAGGGTTCGTCGAGCTGCGAGAGCGGGACGGCAATGAGGTATTTTTTCTCCACCGTCTCACGATCGAGTGGCGTGGGTTCCTCTACGGGCTCCTCAACGACAGCCGACTCCAGCTCACCCGACTCGACCAGTTCGTCGCCCATCATGGGCTTTCGCTGGTCGGCCCAGGGGACCAAGTCGCTGCTTTGGCATCCGGCGAGGAGCATGGTCGAAAACAATAAAGAACAGAAAGGCAGTCGGAATTTCATGACAGCGCCGATGGAATCGGAACGTCATTGACTTGGGCAAGCGGTTTCTCGCCCTTGAGCATCAAGAGGAGGTTTTCAGTAGCCATTGTTGCCTGACGGACCACGCTCTCATAAGTGCGGCTGCCAATGTGCGGCGTAATGATACAATTCGGCGCCGAAAGCAGCGGGTGGTCGGGGGATGGCGGTTCTTCGTCCAGCACGTCCGTGCCGTAACCCGCGACCTTACCACTGGCCAGCGCACCAGCCATGTCGGCGGAGTTCACCAGCTCGCCCCGGGCGCAATTGAGTATGACCACGCCGTCCTTGAGGTTTGGCAGGGAACGCGCGCTGATCATGTCGCGGGTTTCCTCGGTCAAATTGGAATGCAGGCTCAGGATGTCGGCGCGGCGGAAAAGCTGCGTCAACCCATCCACGCGCTCAATGCCCTGCGCATCAGCGAACTCCTGCGGCCAGTAAACATCGTAGGCGATCACGGTGAGGCCGAACGCCTTCGCGCGGATCGCGACCTCGCGCCCGATGCGGCCCAAGCCGACAATGCCAATCGTCTTACCCATGATCTCATGGCCGGTGAGGCGCTTCCACTCGCCCTTGGCGGTGTAGTTGACCTCGGGTACCAAGTGACGGAAGAGCGCGAGCATCAGTGCAAAAGTGTGCTCGGCCACGGTGGTGTGGTTCACGCCAGGGCAAAAGCTCAGCGGGATGCCCATCTCGGTGCAGGCAGCGACGTCGATCTTGTCCACGCCGATACCGTACTTCGCAATAATCTTCAGACGCGGCGTCGCCTTCTCCAAGACCGCACGGGAGATAACATCGTCCCCGCAAAGGAAGGCGTCGAACTCGCCCGCCAGCTCCAACATGCGCGCTTCAGAAAGCGGACCGCGCTCGCGGACAATCTCGGCGCCGCTGCTGGCAAGCAACTCGTGATGCGGACCAGGCGTGTCCTGGTAAGACGTCGTTGAAAGGAGAATTCGCAACATAATCTAAAAAGGGGTTCGGCAGGTATACCCTACACGTGTAGG
>JBNNDZ010000213.1:0-3255 GCA_050285865.1 Puniceicoccales bacterium | reverse complement strand
TGGTCGAGTTCCCCGGCGGCGTCTACGGCATCGCGCTCAACCTCGAAGAAGACGAGGTCGGTGTGGTTGTCCTTGGTGACTACGCTCACTTGAAGGAAGGCGACGAAGCGAAGTCGACTGGCCGCCTTCTCTCGGTGCCCGTCGGCAAGCCGCTCCTCGGCCGCGTGGTCGATGCACTTGGTCAGCCGGTTGACGGTAAGGGGCCGATTGAGTCCGACACGACCTACCCGGTGGAGAAGATTGCTCCTGGCATTATTCCCCGTAAGTCAGTCGACCAGCCGGTGCAGACCGGTATCATGGCGATTGACGCGATGATTCCAATTGGCCGTGGTCAGCGCGAGCTCATCATCGGTGACCGTGCGACGGGTAAGACCACCATTGCGATCGACACGATCATCAACCAGTCGAACATCAACAACCAGCACAAGAAGGAAGACGGCACGTTTGAAGACGGCTTCCGTCCGATGTATTCGATCTACGTTGCGGTTGGTCAAAAGCAGTCGAACATCGCCCGCACGATCAAGGCTCTCGAAAACGCCGGTGCCCTCGAATATTGCACCATCGTTTGTGCGCCAGCTGCGGACAATCCGGCCAACCAATACATCGCGCCTTTCGCCGGTGCCGCCATGGGTGAATACTACATGGAAAATGGCATGGATGCGCTCATCGTTTATGATGACCTTTCCAAGCACGCTGCTTCCTACCGCCAGATTTCGCTCATCCTGAAGCGTCCCGCTGGTCGTGAAGCTTACCCGGGTGACGTTTTCTATCTGCACAGCCGCCTCCTCGAGCGTTCGGCCCGTGTTAACGAAGACAACGGTAACGGATCGCTCACGGCACTGCCGATCATTGAGACGCAGGCAGGTGACGTATCGGCCTACATTCCGACGAACGTTATTTCGATCACCGACGGTCAGATCTTCCTCGAAACGGACCTCTTCAACCAGGGCATCCGCCCGGCGGTTTCGGTGGGTCTCTCCGTTTCGCGTGTGGGCTCCGCCGCACAAATCAAGGCGATGAAGCAGGTTGCCGGTAAGATCAAGGGCCAGCTTGCGCAATACCGTGAGCTCGCCGCCTTTGCTCAGTTCGGTTCCGACCTCGATGCGCAAACCAAGTCGATCCTCGACAAGGGTGACCGTCTCGTTGAGCTCTTCAAGCAGCCGCCACTTTCGCCGAAGAAGGCCGAAGAGCAGATCGCATTGATCTGGGCCATGCAGAACGATTTCTTCAAGGACATCGAAGTTAAGAAAGTTGCCGAGGGCGTTCAGTCGCTGCACGAATTCTTCACCACCGCCAAGGGTGGCCTGCTCACCGAGATTCGTGGTGCCGGCAAGCTCAACGAAGACCTCGAAGAAAAGCTCAAGGCTGCTGTCACCGAGTGGAAGCGTTCCTTCAAGTAAGCGCTGCCGCGTAGAGTTAATTTTAGCTAATCAACGATGCCCTCAACCAAGGAAATTCGCGGCCGAATCAAGTCGGTCAAGAACACCTCGCAAATCACCCGCGCGATGCAGCTGGTGGCGGCGTCGAAGATGAAGAAGGCGCAGGACGCCGCGATGGCTGGCCGCAGCTATGCGGTGCTCCTGGCGGAAATCCTCGTCTCCGTCGCCGATCAGGAAGTAGCCAAAGAGCACCCACTACTCGCCGAACGTGAAGTCAAGCGCCGCGGGATTCTCGTCGTGGGCACAGACAAAGGCCTTTGCGGACCGCTGAATGCGAACCTCTTTAAAGAGGTAATGAAGATTAAGGACGATGCGTCCTACATCACCATTGGCCGCAAAGCCACGCAGTTCATCAGCCGCACCAAGCGTCCGCTTCTCGCTGACTTCCCGCTCTCTGACAAGGTGAGTTATGCTGAAGTTCGCGCGGTCGTGAACTACATGCTCGAGCTTTATCAAGAGGGCAAGATCGATACCATCGAGATCCTCTACAGTGCCTTCGTTAACACCCTCACCCAGCAGCCGACGATGATGCGTCTTGTGCCGCTGGCCGGGTTGACTGAGCTGGTTGAGGAAATGAAACAGCGCCTCAAGATCGATCTGGCTGACACCAGTCACGACGACCGCGAAATCATCTTCGAACCCAACGCAAAGGAAATCCTCGAAGAACTGCCAGCGCTTTACGTGAAGCAGTTGATCTTCCAGAGCTTGCTCGGTGCCAAGGCTTCCGAGCACAGCGCCCGTATGGTCGCCATGAAGGCTGCGACCGACAATGCGAAGAACCTCGTGAGTGATCTCACGCTCGAATATAACAAAGCGCGTCAGGCCGCCATTACCCAGGAAATTCTGGAAATCGCCGCCGCAACGCAGTTCAATTAACCTTTCAAAACAGCACCTTATCCCATGGCAAACATCGGTAAAATCGTCCAAGTCCTCGGCGCGGTCGTCGACGTCCAATTCACCGCGGAGAATGTCCCGGAAATCTTCAATGCACTGCACATCAGTTATGAGCTGCAGGGCAAGCAGACCCGCCTGACGCTGGAAGTTCAGCAGCACCTCGGCGAAGGCCTCGTGCGCGCCGTTGCGATGAGCTCCACTGAGGGCCTCGTGCGTGGTATGGACGTGCAGGACGCTGGCGAGCCGATCACCGTTCCGGTGGGCGAGCCCGTTCTCGGTCGCATTTTCAACGTCACCGGCGACACCGTGGACGAGCGTGGACCGTGCGAAACGGAAAAACGTTACCCGATTCACCGTAACCCGCCCGCTCTGGTAGATCAGGACGTGGAGGCGAACATCCTCGAAACCGGTATCAAGGTCATTGACCTGATTTGCCCGTTCGTAAAGGGTGGTAAGGTTGGTGCCTTCGGTGGTGCTGGTGTGGGTAAGACGGTTGTCATTATGGAGCTCATCAACAACATCGCGAAGGCGCACGGTGGTTACTCCGTGTTCGCGGGTGTGGGTGAGCGTTCACGTGAGGGTAATGACCTTTACTGGGAAATGTCCGAGTCGGGTGTTATTAATCAGAACGACATTTCGCAGTCCAAGGTGGCCCTCGTTTACGGTCAGATGAACGAGCCGCCCGGTGCACGTATGCGTGTGGCACTCTCCGGCTTGGCCATGGCTGAGTCTTTCCGCGACGAAAAGAATCAGGACGTTCTCCTGTTCGTCGATAACATTTTCCGTTTCTCGCAGGCCGGTTCCGAGGGGTCCGCACTTCTTGGCCGCTCGCCATCAGCGGTGGGTTACCAGCCGACACTGGCCCAGGAAATGGGTATCCTGCAGGAGCGTATTACCTCGACTAAGAAGGGTTCGATTACGT
>JBNNDZ010000212.1:0-6632 GCA_050285865.1 Puniceicoccales bacterium | reverse complement strand
AAACGCGTGGAGTCGCTTTCGGGCGGACAACTGCGTCGATTGGGACTTGTGCTTGAGCTGACGCTCGACCCGCATTGCCTCGTTTGTGACGAGGTGACATCCGGCCTCGACCCGCTTTCGGAAGACCAGATTCTTGCCCTGCTGCGCTCACTCAGTGACCGCGACGGCAAGACCTTCATCTGCATCATTCATAATCTGGCCAAGTTGGAGCAGTTCGACCGAGTGACGGTCGTGTATGAAGGCGATGTCGTTTTCCAGGGCAACAACAACGAGCTCTGCGCCTATTTTGACATCCCTGACGCGCTGCATCTCTACGACTTGCTCAACCAGCACGAACTGGCGCACTGGCAGTCACGCTGGGCCGAGGCGAAGTCCGCACTGGAGCGTCCAGCGCCCAAGCCAGCCCCAGAGCCAACGGAAGCACGCCCGGGCTTCCTCCCGCAGTTGCTGACTCTCCTGTCGCGCCGAGGGCTCCTGTTTTGCCGGGACACGGGCTATTTGGGGCTCACGGCGGCAATTACCTTCGGCTTCCCGTGTTTGGTGGTGATTTTTGCCCTCGGCGGCCTGCCGCAAATTGAGAGCATGAGCCTGCAGAGTAGCGGCAACCTCGTTCAACAGTTTGCCGACTCGGTGCAGATCAAAATCGACAACATGCGCACGGCTTCGCTGGTGACGGGGCTCATCATGTTTCAGGTGATCCTGCTCACACTGATGGGGTCCAATAACGGTGCGCGGGAAATCGCGGCCGAGCGTGTGATTTATGAGAAAGAACGCCTGTCCGGGCTCGGAATCGGGGCGTACGCGGTGTCGAAGTTGATCTTCGTGGCGTTGGTGGCGGCATTCCAGGGCGTTTGGATGACTTTCTTTGTCAAAGTGATCTGCCATTTTCCGGGCCCCTGGCTAACGCAAATGGCGATATTGGCCACGGTCTGCGTCTCGATGACTTTCGTTTGCCTGGGCTTCAGTGCGCTGTTTCGATCGGCGGAGAAGGCCTCGCTGCTGTCAATTTATCTGGTTGGTTTCCAATTGCCGTTGTCCGGCGTAGTGCTGGCGTTGCCGGATTATCTGGTCTGGGTCTGCCGGCCGTTCATTAACTCCTACTGGGGCTGGGCGGGCTACCTGCGTTCAATGATCGATAGCCGCATCTACGATGCTTTTCGTGAGACGAGCCCCGAGTGGATTTCCTCGCCGGGTTTGGCCTTGCTTGTCCTCGCGTTGCAGGGGGCAGTCGGCGTCGGCATGGTCACGGTGGGCTGTCGCAAGGTGCAGTGGTAGGGTTGGTGGTGGAAGAGAGGCAGAAGGCAGAAGGGAAAAGCTAGAATGGAAGCCGAGTGTAGCTAGCTGTAACGATATGACACGTTCAACAGGAATTAGCAATCTACCCAATCTCGACACTTCTGCCTTCTGCCATCTGCCTTCTCCCTCTCTACTCCCAACTTCTGACTTTCCACCGCTCCACCTACTCAAAAAACATTTTTTTCTTTCCGCCTCGCCGTCTTACGATAAGGGTTGAGGGCTTTTCCTAATTGAGCCAATGGAGCGCGATCCTGCAAAACGCATTGTAATCACCGGACTCGGCCTGACATCGCCGAATGGCAACACGCTGTCCGAATTCCGCGAAAACCTGCTCGCCGGTCGGGCGCGGGTGCAGCGCATCCCGATGCGCTACATGGGAGAGGTCAACGCTGGCGTGTGTGACTTCGATCCGATGAAATATCAGCGTCGCAAGGAGGTCCGCAACGGAACCCGGGCGGGCTCGGTGGCTATTTACTGCTCGCGTGAAGCCGTGGCGGATTCCGGTCTGGATTGGGACAACGTCGACAAGTCGCGCGTGGGTGTTTATATCGGCACGACCGAGCACGGCAACGTCGAGACCGAGAACGAAGTCTATAATATTTCGCAGTTCGAATACGACACCAAGTATTGGACGCACCACCACAACCCCCGCACCGTAGCAAATAACCCGGCGGGCGAGGTGACGATGAATATGGGCATTCATGGCCCGCATTACACCATTGGCGCGGCATGCGCGGCGGGTAACGCGGGGCTTATCCAGGGGGCGCAAATGCTAATGCTGGGCGAATGTGACCTCGCGCTGGCCGGTGGCGTGAGTGAATCGATTCACACGTTCGGTATTTTTGCCGGTTTCAAGAGTCAGGGGGCCTTGGCGGAGCACGAAGACCCGAACCAAGCCAGCCGACCATTTGACACCAGCCGTAACGGTATTGTGGTCAGCGAGGGTGGGGCGGTTTATGTCCTCGAACGCTTGTCCGACGCTCAGGCCCGCGGAGCAAACATTATTTGCGAACTGGCAGGCTGGTGCATCAATTCCGATGCCACGGACGCCGTATTGCCAAACCCCGAGCGCCAGGCCCAGTGCATGAATGAGGCGATCCGCCGTGCGGGTATGACCGCGGCAGACATCCACATCGTCAGCACGCACGCCACTGCCACACCCTTGGGCGATATCCAAGAGGTGAAGGCGATACGTGAAGTATTTGCCAACTGCCCGGATACCTTCGTCAACAACACGAAGAGCTTCATTGGGCATGCGATGGGGGCCGCCGGAGCCCTCGAACTGGCAGGCAATTTGCCCAGCTTCGAGGACCAGATGGTGCACCCGACAATCAATGTGGCCGAGCTCGATCCCGAGTGCGCAATTCCGAACCTGGTGATCAATGAAGCGAAACGCGCGCAAAGGGTTGACACAATCTTGAACAACTCTTTCGGTATGCTCGGTATTAATTCGGCCCTGATCGTTAAGCGGTTCGTTGACTGAGCCGCTTTCATTTATTCTATAGACCTCTCATGACCAAAGACGACGTTAAGCAGATTGTGCTGGATATTATCGCTGAGATTGCGCCCGACGAGGACCTCAGTGACATCAAAGCGGACGTGCGCCTCCGCGACCAGCTCGATCTCGATTCCATGGATTTCCTTGATATTGTAATGGAGCTGCGCAAGCAGCATGGCATTGAAGTGCCCGAAGACGATTACCCCGAATTGGCCTCGCTCGATAGCTGCGCAAACTACCTGCAGCCGAAGTTTGAGGCCAAAGCGAGCGCCTAAGCTCGCTTTCTGAGCCAGTTCAGGTTACCCTTGTTTGCATGGTCGGCGAGTTGAACGGCGAGCATTTCGACTGTGTGGTCATTGGGGCCGGCATGTCGGGCCTCGCTGCGGCAATCCGTTTGGCGATGTTTGATCGGCGGGTGCTGATTCTGGAGCGGCACAATGCCGCCGGGGGGCTGAACAGCTTTTATTCGATTGAGGGGCGTAAGTATGACGTCGGCCTGCATGCGCTGACGAATTACGCGCCACCGGGAGCAAAACGACTCCCGATGGTGAAAATACTACGCCAGCTCCGCCTGAACCGTGACGACCTCGACCTTGCCGAGCAGCAAGGATCCCGCATTGCGATGCCGGGGCACAGCCTGCGCTTTGACAATGATTTTAGCCTGCTCGAAAGCGAAGTTGCCCGCGAATTCCCGCAGGAGATCGACCGCTTTCGCCGACTCGTTGAGCACCTGAAGAGCTATGACGAGACCGCTCTGGAGGTAAAGGAGCAGTCCGCGAGGACAGTGCTGAATGAGTTTCTCGGCAGCCAGACCTTGATCAACATGCTGCTTGTACCGGTTTGCTATTACGGCAGCGCGCGGGAGAACGACCTCGACTGGTCGCAGTTTGTTATCTTGTTCAAGGCGTTGTTTCTGGAAGGATTTTCCCGCCCATTCGACGGCGTGCGCGTCATCATACGTGCGCTGCTTAACCGCTACCGCGAGCTTGGTGGTCTGCGCAAGATGAAGTGTGGCGTGCGCGAGATCGTTGCGGAAAACGGCCGCGCAAGTCGGCTGATTCTCGATGACGGCTCGGAAATCACCGCCGACCACGTCATTTCCTCGATTGGTTCCGTTGAAACACAGCGACTTTGCAGCGACCAGTCTGCCGAAGCCGGCAGCGACAACACCGGTGCGCTCTCATTTGTGGAGACGATCACAGTGATTAATCAGCAGCCGATTGACTTGGGCTGGTCGGATACCATTGTCTTTTTCAACGGCGGTTCCGTGTTCAATTACGCACGCCCAGACGACCTGGTGGACCTCAATAGTGGCGTCATTTGCATCCCGAACAATTACAAGTATTCGGATGGCCGGAAACTTGACGAAGGCTTTGTCCGCGTAACGGCATTAGCCAACTACAATCGCTGGGCTGCGCTTTCGCCCGACGAGTATGCCGCCGCAAAAACGCGCTACTACGAACTACTCCAGCGTAAGATTTTCGATTTCATGCCGCCGTTATTGGTCAGGCACAAGGAGCACACCACGCCGCCCATGGTCGCGCACAAGGCGCAGGGCAGGATGGTATTAGCTGAGCATACCGTGGCGAAGGACATGTTTACTCCGCTGACGATTACAAAGTATACCGGACACCTTGGTGGAGCGGTCTACGGCGCGCCGAACAAGGTCAAAAATGGCCGGACCCACCTGGATAACCTGTACTTGTCCGGCACCGACCAAGGGTTCCTCGGCATTACCGGTTCGCTGTTGAGCGGTATCAGCATGGCAAATCTTCACGTCCTGAGCGACTAGTGTGGTGCCAGCGAAGTTTGTTGCAGTAATGAGGATGCGTAAAAGGCGGAGCCCGCTGCCTCTAGCGGGCTTTCGCTGCGCTTACCAGTATGATGGAACTGCTCGGCAGGGACACTGGACACCACCTTCTTGGGAAGATAACTTCACTGGCATCTCAACAGTGTCTAGTTGCCATAAAGACAAGCATTGCATGAATGATTCATCCGCAGATTCATAAGTTGTTGCTGGCGAATTAACTAGGGGTGTGATTGATGCTGCTGTATCAACTGTATTACAGCAATTTTACACAACCACCCCATAATTTAAGGAAATGGGCTAGATTACCCTTTGAGGGTAGGGTTCATTCCGCAATTAGATACATTCTTCGCAATTCTTATAGGGGGTTTCGTGGCTATTATTTGTCATTTCGCCTTGCCAAGTATAGTCACTGCTTCGGGACTTGGGTTTCTTAATGATAGTCGTCTCTCGAAATCATTAATTCCGACTATCATCGCTATCTAAACAAGACTACTCGTTATCATGAATCTCTCTCTTCGCACGCTGGTGTGCCATAGGGGGCGTGCGGTTGCCTGTGCAACTGCCGTCAGCCTCGCACCAATCGCATATAGCGCCACGATCACCGACTTTGGTGATGAAGGCTGGTACAGTGACGACACGCGCAATTCGCTCGGGGTAAACCTGAACGGAACAAACTACACTCAACCAGGCTTTGGCGTGGGCGTGGCAACGGGTGCAGACGACACCGCAATCGCCAACCAGATTTACTGGCAGAATCAATTCGGGACGACCGGCAATCTCGGTGGACTGCATTTAAGTGGGACAAACACCGCGAGCGGGAAAAGTACGTTTAGCGTCATTGACGCGACGACTGGCCTGTTTGATGCGACCAACTTCTCCATCGATTTTTCGGCCTCGTATCGCTGGATCAAAATGGATGAGGTAGCCGCTGCTGGTGCCTCGTTTAAAATGGGCATCCAGTCGACTGCCTGGGGAACTGGCGCATTGGAATCGCAGAACGGATTTACATCTGTGCGATCAGGGGAAGGATCTTGGGATCTAATCCTCGTTTATGATCCCACAAATAATGGTAACGGCAATTACGCCGGTACCGGCGGGCCAGACTCTGCGGCTTCTTACATCACCCAAGAATTTGATTACAACACGGGGAAATTTTTCCTCTTCCCCCAAGCGACAAATGGTTTTTTCGCTGCGCAGTATGGCGCTACTGCAGCCACGCTGGGGATTGATGCCGGTAGCCGCACGCTTGCTGAATGGGCGGAGATGGACATTGATGAGCTTGGCATTGGCACGACGACCTGGGGCGACTTACTTTTCGGAGCAGGCGCCAAAGTAAGCGATCTGCAGGTCGGCGTTGGGTCGGGTAATGCGGACACCGAAGTCATCGTTGACTGGGTTCAGACGAATTTCCTCAACGGTGGTGAGCGAATCCTCTTTGCTGACGCAGATTTCTACATCGGTGGCGACGGCTCGAACTTCGGCGTCGGAACAAACTATAGCAGCGGACTTGTTCCCACGGGCACACAAAACGTGGTCTTCGATCAGGACGCGACTTACACCGTGAACTTGACGGCAAATCAGAGCGCGCGTTCACTCGGCATCACCGATGGCGACGTCACCATTGATGTTGGTAGTAACACGCTGACGATGGATAACGGCTTCGTTTCGGTCGAACCCGGCGCAGAGGTGACACTTACTGGTGCCGGTGGCGCAATCAATGGTGGTGGCGTAGAGGCCTATGGTGCGATGGATATTGCCACGGCGATGAATCTTGATGGTGGCGAGCAGCATCCTGTTCGGCGCTCGCGCTATGCATTTGTGGCCGTCGATGGCAGCGAAATTCGCCTGCTCGATGGTGCGGATGTGGTCATTAACAACGGCTTGCCCGGTAACACGAGCGGCGCGAACAAGGCCGTTGCGCGTGTTGGCGAATACCTGGACGGCTCGGGCGAAGGCATCCTGCGTGTGATGGGCGATGCCCAGCTCACCGTGGGCAGTGTCGATACCTACAGTGGATTTGTTGTGGGT
>JBNNDZ010000211.1:0-2479 GCA_050285865.1 Puniceicoccales bacterium | reverse complement strand
ACGCATGTTCCTCGGCGCGCAGGGTGATCGTGATACGAGAATACTTCGGATCGTGCGTCGGGCCGACATTGAGGGTATCAATGTTAAACCCGCGGCCGCTGAACATGCCAGCTACCCGCGCAAGAACTCCAAATTTATTTTCGACTAGTGCTGAGATCGTATGTCGCATGGGAGGAAAAGCTGCCGAAAATGACGCAAGCCCTCTCCTAACGGAAGCATAAAATTGGCACTTTTTTCGGTTTCTCGCATCTTTTTCCTTGAACGGCGCCGTAAACCGCGCATGTTCATGCGTTTTCCTATGGACGGTTAGCTCAGTTGGCTAGAGCGTCTCGTTTACACCGAGGATGTCGCAGGTTCGAGCCCTGCACCGTCTACCATTTTCAAAAGAAGACGCCCAACGGCGTCTTTTTTTGTGCCCACTCACGCCAACTGGCTCACGTAAACCCAAATATATGAGCCGAATAAGGCCTTCAATCGGCTCAGCCCGCTTCGGAGGCGGCGCGGCGGAACTCCCGCGGGCTCAACCCCTCCTTCTTGCGGAACCAATTCGAGAAGCCCGACAACGAGTTAAAGCCTAGCTCGAAGGCAATCTCCTTCACCGGCGCGCTGGAATCGCGCAGATAAGTATGCGCCTCCTCCAAACGACGCTTTTCATAGTAATCATAGGGCGTCAGCCCAAGGTCTCGTTTAAACAGGCGACACAGCTGATTGACGCTCAAGCCACAAGCCATCGCCAGATTTCCCTCGCGGAATTCCTGCTTCATTGAAAAGTGATCGATCCACACCAAGGCATTCGACACCCGGGCATCATTCGTCTCGCGGGGGTTTAATTGCGCACCCAGCGAGAGCATCGTTGCCGTGTAAACCGAGATCCACCGCGCAAACGCCGCTTGAATCAAGAAATGCTTCTCCACTGGAATATCCCGCTGAGTGACCAACATGGAGTGCGCGGGCTGCCAAGGTTCGCAAGATTTCAGCAGATCTGCGGCGCTGCTTTCAACTTCCGGATAGTCGGCGGCTTCAATCAGGAGATTGCGTTGGCGGCGAAACACATCGCCACCGGTGCGTTGCCGAAACATGAAACGAATAGACCAAATATAGGCCCCCCGGGAGAAGTGCTGCACCATCTTTTGCGACTTCAGGAAAAGCCATTGCCCCGGCTTTGCCTCAATAACTTGAGAGCCATCATCCACCGTTACGTTCCCCGATACCACCCGCCAGCACATCGTATAGTCCGCAGAAGCAGTATGTGAATTTAAATGTTTGAGCGCCACCTCTCGCTCATAGGCCCAAAACAAGTGCGTGTGGTAGATCGTGTTGTTCATCCCCGAATTAAAGTAATCACACCTGCGTGGTTAAAAGTTGCAACTATTTGATGCATCCAAGCAATCAAACCGACTTTCTATAATTCCCTAAAAATGTTTTTTAAATAACTGAACCACCTCAAACACCTTACCTCTAACACTATGAAATCCTCCCCAAAAATCTCGCGAGTCAGCTCCACCGCCCTAATATCTGTCGCCCTGACATTCGCCAGCCAAGCCAACGCGGCGATTCTTGGCGCTTGGGACGACTGGGCAGACGCCGGTATCGACGGGACCTACGACGCCGACTTTACTGCAGCCGGCTTCACTGCATCACTCGCATCACAGAACAGCCGAATCAACTCAAGTTGGAGCTCGACTGATGGCACCTACGGCAACGTCCCCGGTGCCCCCACCGACGCTAACGGCGCATTCCTAACCCGCGCCACCGGCACAGCCCTCACCTTGGCTTTTACTCTGACCAATAACACCGGCTTCGAATACAACATCGAGTCCTTCAACTTTGACTTCGCCCCGCGCAGCGACGGAAGCGACCCCGAAAGCTTCGGCCCCAACGCCTTCACGCTCACCTACACCAGCGGCGGCCTCGAAACCGCAGGCACCGAAATCGCCAGCGAATCCGGCCTCCCCTACTTCCTCACCGGTGCCGCAGGTGGCGACCCGAACGCGAACGGCAACTACCCAGACTATTCATACTCACTCTCGCCCACACTCTCCAGCATCGTGCTGGCCGACGGCGAATCCGCGACCTTTACGCTCGTATTCTCAGGTGCCTCGGGTAGTAACGCATCGAACGTATCTAGCATGGTGGACAACGTCGCCTTTACCGGCTCAATAATTCCAGAACCCAGCACTTACGCTGCGATGCTCGGCATAAGTGTGATCGTAATGGCTGTCGTCCGTCGTAAGCGTCAGGCGCATTCCCGATAAGAGACATCGCTTGCATAATCGTCCGGGCTAGAGCTCCCGGGCGATGCGGCGAATGAAGAACTGTTCGGCGGTTTCATTAAACCGCAATGAGATGGTTTCGACGCCGTTTGTCGACCCGAAAAGCGGACTTGCTTCGCAAAAAACCTGGCATGTCATGATGTTTTGTGGGGCAAAACCGCAGATCCCGCAGGATACTGCCCTTTCATGACAGAGGCGACACCCAC
>JBNNDZ010000210.1:0-5505 GCA_050285865.1 Puniceicoccales bacterium | reverse complement strand
CGCGCCCTCGCCCCGATGAAGCCCCTCGACGCCACCGAAACCCTCGTCGAGCGCATGAGCAAGACCACGTCCAACGCCGAGTTCCTGCGTCTGTTGGACATGTAAGTGGCGAGGCGATGTCACCTGGACACTTGAGAAATGGCTCGAGCAAGGTGCTGACCGCAATGAAGCCGTGCAAATGATCAACAAATCCCCCCTCCCCGAGGCCGAAAAGGAACGCGTGCGCAGGGTGCTCAGTAAGTAGCCACCTTGCCAGCGACGCATTGGGCTTACATGGATTCCCGCATTCGTGCCAGGTTCTCCATGATCTCCGGAGCACCCTTTAACTCGAGCAGCCCGGGGAGCGTTTCATCGACAATCGTCCAGTTCAGCTTGTTAAACTGTCGCGCAATGATCCCTTCGACATCGAGCCAGTCTTGTGGCCGATTCGCAAATGCCTTCTGGATTATGAGATCCTCGGCACTTACCGTTATCAACTGACGCCCCTTGTTAATCTCCCAAGATGAAGCGCGTTCAATTGCGGAATACTCGAACGGCAGTGCCCCTAGGGCGATGTCAAACGGCGTCCCGTTTTGATCCTCAAGAAGCAAGACCCGATACTGCAGAGCAAACTCCAATGCATCATCACGGCGACCGGGAAATTGCTGCAAAAGGGCATGAATAAACTGCTCTTCTCCACCAAATCCAGTTAACAAGGTCAGGTCAGCATCACGGGTCATCCGTGGCTCTCCCCAGCGCTGAACAGCCAAGCCGCCAATAAAACAAAAATGCCAAGCGCGAGATTGGCAAAAATCCTGAAGCCTGAAGGCTGCCTCAAAAACGTCGTTCACTGAATTCCATAAAGGATTTTCTGCCGCTCAATCAGGCCCAACGAATCCCGTTTGGCTGGTGAACGCCAGCAGAGTTCCGATGGCATACTAAGCAAAGACTCCGTCGCCCGAAGTGCCTCCTCATCCGACAATGCAGCAAGCTCGCGCCATTTCTGTTCACGCATCGCAATCGCCGCTTCATCGGATAGAATCATACAACCATTTTCCCCCCGAGATGCCCGACAGTCAAGCATCCGAAAACAGGTGCAAACGCTTCGACCTACACCGCACCCGCCAGCACTGGCTCCTCGGCCTCAACCGAGGGGAAGCTGACACGGAAGCATGTGCCCACGCCATCGCGGCCCGGCAGACATTCCACCTGGCCTTTCATCGCCAGCGTTATTCGGCGCACGATGGACAAGCCGAGGCCCGTTGAGGACTCGCCTCCGGTGGGCTTCGCACTCAGCTTCGCAAAGCGGCCATACATTTTATTGCGGTCCTCTCGCGAAAAGCCGGGCCCCTGATCGATGATTTCCACGCTGGTCCAGAACTGGCTCGCATAGCAGACCACTGAAACCACGGTGCCCGCTTCAGAGTATTTTACCGCATTGGACATGAGGTTTGTGAGCACTTGCTCCAAGGCACGTGCATCTACCTGCGCATGATAAGGCGGCTCGTCTGCTTCCAAGTCGATTCGGATCGATTTCTTTTCCGCGTTCATGCGAACGGAGGCGATGGACTCCTTCACCGATGCCAGCAAATCGTGTCGTTTCACCTCCAGCGGAAACTCGCCCTGCTCGATCCGGTTCAGGTTGAGCAAGTCGTCGAGGATCCCCGCCATTCGTTTGGACGAACTACGAATACGGTCGAGATTCTTCAGGTCGTTCTCACCCAGTTGTGGGTTCATCTCCATGATCTGGGCAAAGCCATCAATCAAGCCCAGAGGATTACGCAGGTCATGCGCAGCAATGCCGAGAAACTGGTCCTTTTCCTCGTTCAATTTTTGCAGTCGCTCATTGGCGGAAGCGAGTGCCTGCAGTGCCTTTTCCTTGGCGTCCACGGCCCGGTGACGAGTCACTTCGAACGTCAACACGACTGCGAACATGAATGGCCCCAGCCCCATGAACCCGAGGCCCGTCACCAACACGTGCCACTTGTAATTGTAAAGCGGTTCAAACCGTACGCCCGCACTCTCCAAGACAAAGAAAATGAAAATGATGCACAGCGCCACACCGCCCCAGGCGATGGCCGCCCGGACCGACCCGACGAGCATCAAAGCGCAAAGCGGCGCACTGGCCAGCCACGCCGCCGCGTGCGCGGAAACGCCCCCCTCGCACACCACCAGTGCCGTAAAGCCAGCCACCAGGACACCGGTCAGCCAGTTACCAATCCACGTCAGCCCCCATTGCGCGCGCTGCATCGGAATGGTAAACCCCATCAGCGCCGTGCTCATGAGGATCACTCCAACGCCCGCCCAAAACAAAAGCGCCGCATAGAAGAGCGCATAGGCCACACCGAACCACAAGCCCAACACCGCGAAACCGGTTTGAATACGGCTGATGCGCCGTTCCTCAGTCGCTTCGCTCCATTCTCGGCGCGACAGGCTATCCAAGAACCCGCACCATCGATCACCGATAATGCTCTTCGCAAAAAGGTTGTTTGTGAAATTACTCAAAAAGCTGGATACGAATTTGGAGGCCAGAAACTATGCAGGAAGCCTACCAGAGCAAGCGACGAACGCAAAATCCCTGAAATCCGTTTCCCTAATCTAGGTTCGGATGTTTGGGGAAATAATTAAGCCGACAAAAAAGCGCGGGCCTCTACCTGACCCGCGCCTTGATGTCACAATACAAATTGAAAGCAACTTATCGGCGACGACGCCAGAGCGCGCAACCCAGTGCCATCGCTCCAGCCAGTGCCGCATAAGTGGACGGCTCGGGCACTTCGAGGGTCGAGATTCCCGGCCCGCCAGCCGACGCGAACAGCACACCACCATTCGAAAGCTCGCCCAGACCGTCGAGGCTGCCCAAGAACGACCCCGTTGAAGCGAGCAACTCCAGATTTTCACCGATACCGGAAAGTCCGCTCCATTGATACAGGCTTCCTTCGGATGAGAAGTCCGGCAGAAACGCCGTGACACCAACAAAGATTCCGCCAAAAGCATCTGCCCACAGGCCACTGGATCCAGCAGGCAAATCCGACAACAGGGTCGCATCACCGCGCGAAAGCGGATTCCACACCGCCGGATTGTTCAGAAATGCAACGATGTCCGCGGAGGCAAAGCTGACCAGTTCGTTCTCCGTGAGGCCAGACGTTCCATAAACCAGGTCACCGGCATCGTTGAAAGCCAATGCGCTGGAGTAGCCATCGACATCGGCAAACTCAATCGGATTGTAGGCATCCCCTGCGTCCAGGTAATAGATGGAGTTGTTCGCACCGAAGCTCGGGGCGTCGGGATCGGCGGAGACAAAGGCGTCGCTGCCAAAGAACTCGAGGTCGTAATTACCCGTTACGGTCGCGCGCTCGTTCCAGGTCGGCGTGCCGGCCAGGTCGGTGACTTCGTAAATGCGGTCATCGCTGTTACCACCAACGGTAAAACCAACCCAGACCGAATTACCGTCCGGACTGCGGCGCACAAAGCTGACGAATGCACCACTGGCATAGCCGCCGGGAGGTGCCCCGAGGTCATTTAACTGAAGCCCGGTAGTGACGTCGTACTGACGCAAGGTCGTCGAAGAGCCGTTCCAGCCGTAGGCTTTGGCACCACCGCTGTCATATATGTCGTAAGCGCTGATGCCTTGCGAATCCAGCACTGAGCCCGACACGTAACCGGACTCAGGAGTCAGCGCGGCGTTGGCCGCGGCACCTGCCAGTGCCAGGACTGCGAGAGAGAGTTGCTTCTTTTGATTCATAGCGTTGTTAGGAATGCCATTTCAGCATTTCGTCGAAAACGGATGCAATCCTTATTTGCAGTTAACTGCCATTTTCTCCTTTAGTGGAAAACTGATTGCCGAGGCCGATGAATCGAGTTTGCTAATGACATGGGCGAAACTGGTCCAATCCGTAACACGCGTCAGCGCGAAGCCATTCAAGCCGTGCTCAGCGAAGCCGAGCGTCCCCTCAAGTTTGAGGAGTTGCTGGCCCGCGCGCGTGAACGTTTCCCCCGCATCGGCGAGCGAACGGTTTTCCGCAATGTGCGCGAAATGCTGGACGAGCACACGCTGGTGCGTGTTTACCTGCCCGGCCAGCCTGCCCGCTACGAATTGCCCACCGGCGACCACCGCCCGCATTTCATTTGCCGCAAATGCAATAACGTGTTCGTCCTACCGGAGGAAACCCCGGACGTGCTCCCCGGGTATCGGGATAAAATCCCCGCCGACTTCATCCCCGAAGGCGAAGAAGTCATCATCTACGGCCATTGCCGCGAATGTCCGGAGTAGTGTGCGAAACAGGCGGGACACCTGCCCTACCTGCAACTACGCCAACGCCAACAGATCCGCTATTGCCGGAACGTCTTTGATGATCTGCGAAGGATCTGGACCGACGCCAACATAGCGCACATTCAGCGGCGGGTGCTCGCCTCCGCGTCCCGCAATATCGAGCGTCGCCTTCACACAAACTGCAACGTAGCGCTGGGCAGCCTTGGGCAAATCCGCAAAGGAGCGAACGCCGGAAATATCTTCGCTCCAGCCATCGAGCTCCACGTAAACCGGCTTCAACGTTTCGCGATAGGAATCCTTCCGGGGCACGCGGGTGACGCGTTCGCCGTTCGGGTCTTCGTAGGCGATGCAGACCTTGAGCTTACCGCCTTCGGCCTGAGTCAAGGCGTCGAGCTTGTTGATGACGAGGTCCTGATAGCCACCGAAACGAAGGCAATCGCCCTTCTCGACCGCATCGAACCAGCCCACCATGCGCTGACGGCCCGTGCTCGTGCCGAACTCCAATTCCTTGAGGTCGCGGGTCAGCGGCAGGCCGTCTTCCATCTGGGTGAGGAAAAGGTGGGTGCCGACCTTGGTGTCGTAAGCTTTGCAGCAGCCAATGGTGTGGACCGGTTGCACGGGAATGCCTGCGCTCTGGAAAAGCTCCGGCGTGTAAGTGTGCGAAGCCGTAACGTTCGGTGAGAAACCTGCCCGCTTGTCCAGCCAGTAGCTCTGGCCGAATTCACCGACGAGATATTTGCCCGCGCGCTGATTTTCCAGCACGATCTCGCGCACGTCGCGGACATTATTACGCAGTTCAGTGAGTGCGCCAATGTAAACTTCAATCACCCGGTCGACATTCAACCCGTAGTCACCTTCGCCGCGGAACTGCGTGAAATCGAACTCGGATTCCGGGAAAATGCCCGCTTCGATGCTGTCGATGTTGGCGCGTTTCTCGGCCACAGAAAGCTTATCGAAGAAGCCACTCCAGGACTCGGGCGATACCTGGCAAACATGACGGATGACATTCATCGCCCGTTCAATACGCTCACGGAAAAGCTTGGCCACGTAGTCCGGGCCGCTCTCCAGATCACCGTAAAAAATCTGCATTTGGCCGACTTCATCCAGATAAGCCGGAGTGATGCCACGCCCCGTTGAGCCGCGTGCCTCGCCCTTGAGCACATTGACGCGGTAGTCCTCCCAGGCCAAATCGAGCAGGCGGTGCGAGAGGTCGCTGACCATGCAGCGCTCATCAAACACGAGCCGGTCCCAAAGCT
>JBNNDZ010000209.1:0-3023 GCA_050285865.1 Puniceicoccales bacterium | reverse complement strand
ATAAGATTGCGGCAGCAATTGCTTCTGCGTATGGTTTTAAAGCGGGCCAGCGGGTTGTTGGGAGAATGAAGATCGCCAGTGAACGCCCTGTAATGGCTTGTTGATAGCGTAGGTTTTTATCGGAGGAGACGAAGGTATCGAATTGCTGTTCCGCTTTGGCCAGCAGTTCGCCATTGCGCAATATGGACCAATTCATCTCGTAGCAGGTGGAAACTTCACCGGTAACGAAATCCCGTAAAGGTGCGGGCACGCCTTGGTCGAATAGGATTCTCATCAGGCACTCGCCAGGCTATCGGCAGTGAACATCAGGACTTGATCAACTTGTTCTCGGGTAACTCCGGGAAACCATTCAAGGAATTCGTTGATCGTGGCACCTGCATCAATGTTCTCGAAGAGGGCCTGAACGGGGACACGTGTTCCGCGAAACACCCATGCACCGCTTACTTTTTGCGGATCGCATTCGATTGCGCTGCATTGAGACCAGTCCATTTCTATAGCATCTCATATTTAGTCGTAGATGCAAGTTCGCCTTTGCGTGACGAATTAACTAAAACCACGAAGTGGGTTGCAAAGGGTGGTGACCGGGGGCATGGTCTTTTCCATGCAAAAGTATGCCGCCACCGTTCTCGCACTTGCGCTGTTCCCCAGTTTGGCCCTGGCCCATGGTCAGCATGATTTTTCAGCGGGGCTGGTGCACTGGTTGATTAGCCCGAATCACCTGCCGGCGTTTATTTTTGCGGGTGTTGCCTTGGCCGGATTTCTTTGGTGGGTGATGAAGCCCGAGCCCGAAGCGCGCAAGCAACGAGTCGATGCGCGTTCGGAAGACCGTTAAACCAACTGCGGTGGTTGAGTTTTGGAGTGCGGCGGCTTGACGCCGCTTTCGCATCAGAGTGCGTTGTGCCAGTTCTCACTTGTTATGGCTCCACTTGCCTAATCAATTAGGCGTGGCGTTGTGCACTGGGACCACCCAACAACTCAGCGTTCGAGAAAGCGGCGTCGGGCCGCCGCACTCCAAAATCGTGTCCGTTGTTGGTTGCGTTTTTGATGGCTACGCTTGGCCAATTGCGCGGTTGAGTTTGCCGGAGACGAAGCCCTCCGCGTCGATTTCGACCGTGGCGAAACCGATTTCATTCAGGCGGGCGGTGAGCTCTGCTTGTTGCGATTTCAGGCGGAAAACGGCTTCCGTAGGCGCTTCCACGCGGGCGGTTTCGCCATAGTGCCGGACGCGGTTGATCGGGAAACCCAGCTCGGCAACAACGGCTTCGGCGCGTTCGATTTGCCGCAATTTGTCGAAGGTGATGCGCTCTCCGTAGGGCACGCGGGAGGCCAGGCACGGGCTCGCGGGCTTGTCCCAGCATTGTAATTTAAAATAAGATGCCAGTTCGCGGACGGCGGCTTTGTCCAGGCCGCATTCGAGGAGTGGGGAGCGGACCTCGAACTCGCGGGCCGCCTTCATGCCGGGGCGGTAGTCGCCGGTGTCGTCGGCGTTGGCACCATTGAGGATCCACCAGCCCGCATGCGTGTCGCGAAAGGCGGACAGCTCGTCGTAGAGCGTGTGCTTGCAGAAATAGCAGCGGTTTTCCGGGTTGTTGAAATAATCCGGGTTCTCAAGTTCGCCGGTGATAATGACCTCCAGCGGGATGTCGTGTTGGCGGGCAAAGTCGCGGGCGAGCTCGAGATCGGACAACTTCAGGGCAGGTGAGGCGGAGGTTACCGCGAGCGATTTCGCGCGTCCCAACATTTGCCGGGCAAGGAACGCGACCAGAGAGCTGTCCACGCCGCCGGAGAACGCGATGAGCGCTCCGGGGCAGCGTGAAAACCAGTCCTCAATCGCGGCGAGGTGTTGCATATGTTCGCATCTTACTTTTCTAATCCATTCTGTCAACCGGCTCGCTGGTTTACGCCTTATCTCCCAAACCGATGCGCACTCTCTATTATCAATGCCCGGCTGGCATCAGCGGCGACATGAACCTCGGCGCGATGGTGGCTCTTGGCGCGGACCCCGTTCAACTGGAGCGCGAATTGCGCAAGCTGCCGCTCGATGGCTGGGAACTGCGCTTTGAGGCCGACGCCCGCGGTGGTGTGACGGGCATGCGTTGTGACGTAGTATTGGAGCATGAGCACTCAAACGGCCACCATCATCATCATGAGCACGGGCATGAGCATGCGCATGGAGTCGATTGCGATGGCGATGGCCATGGGGATGGGAGTGTTGGGCATCATCATCACGATAGCGATGAAGGCGGGCATGAGCATCATCACCGGACTTTTAGTGACATTCGGGCGATGATCGAAGACTCCGCGCTTTCGGCTAAAGTGAAGGCCGACGCCGTGGCGGTGTTTGCGGCCTTGGCCAAGGCTGAGGGCGCTGTGCACGGCATGCCGCCGGAGCAGGTGCATTTTCACGAAGTCGGTGCGGTGGACTCGATCGTCGACATTGTTGGTGCCGCCATTTGCTGGGAACTGCTCGGCGTGGAGCGCGTGGTGTGCGGTGCGCTGGAATTGGGAGGCGGGACGGTGCAGTGCGCCCATGGGCGCATGCCGGTTCCCGCACCAGCAACGGCTCGCTTGATCGAAGGCCTGCCGGTGTCCCTGGGCGCGACGAACAAAGAAGCAACCACGCCGACCGGTGCCGCGCTCCTGGTTGGCAAGAAGGCGAAATTTGGCGAGGCCGTGACCGGTAAGGCGATTGCGACCGGCGTCGGTGTAGGGCAGCGCGACGACCCCCGCCTGGCGAACGTGGTTTACGTGTCTTTAATAGAGCAAGTGGCCGATGCGCAGTTGAGTGACGCGGTTTGGGAGCTTGCCGCAAACCTCGACGACATGACAGCCGAGGCCGTTGCTTTTCTTTGCGACCAACTCCTTGAACGCGGTGCGCTGGATGTTTGGCAGACCGGGGCTACCTTCAAAAAAGGACGTGCCGGGGTGGTTGTTCATGTGCTCGTTGAAGCCGACAAACGCGAGGCCGTGGAGGACGTTTTCTTTGCTCACAGCACCACGCTCGGTGTCCGGCGGCAGCAGTG
>JBNNDZ010000208.1:0-4760 GCA_050285865.1 Puniceicoccales bacterium | reverse complement strand
ATGATAACGAGTTCGAAGCGAAGGCCAATTATATTTACGAGAATCCCGTTAGGGCAGGACTGTGTACGTCTAGCAATGAGTGGCCTTATTTGATTAGGCCAGGCAATCGTTCGTGACGTGGGATGGCCGCCCGGAGGTCGGCCTCTACCAATTCAATTCCCCCACCGCCGCCCGACGCTAGCAATTGCACATCCACGGCACACATTTTTTCCAATCGCGCTATTGCGTGCATCCGTGGGGCGACTTTAACTTTCGGGCGTTCTTATCACGTTAACCCCTGATTACTATCATTCCTATGTCTGCACCGGATACCCGTAAGTTCGATCCGTCCGCTGAATTTGTCGCCCAGGCCAACGTCTCCGGCGTTGAAGCCTACCAAAAAATGCACCAGCGCTCGTTGGACGATCCGGAAGGTTTCTGGGGCGAAGTGGCCTCCGAGCTCACCTGGATGAAGCCCTGGGGCAAGGTGCTCGATGATTCCAAGGCTCCATTCTACCAATGGTTTGTCGGTGGCAAGACGAACGTCACGGTCAACTGCCTGGATCGACATGTGGAAAACGGTCTCGCCGACAAGCCCGCGATCCTCTGGGAAGGTGAGCCGGAAGGCGAATCACTGACGCTGACCTATGGCCAGTTGCTTGCGGAGGTGAAGCGTTTCGCGAATGTGCTGAAAGAGCTCGGAGTTGGCAAAGGCGACGGCGTGGCCATTTACCTGCCGATGGTGCCCGAGCTGGCGATTGCGACATTGGCCTGCGCCCGTATTGGTGCCGTGCACAGTGTGATTTTTGCCGGGTTCTCGGCGGAGTCCATTAAGGACCGCGTGCAGGACCATAAGTCCAAGCTGGTGATCACCGCGGACGGTGGCTGGCGCCGCGGCAAGGAGCTCCTGCTCAAGAACATCGTCGACGACGGTGTGGCCGAATGTGACAGCGTGCAAAAGGTTCTCGTAGTGCAGCGTCACCGCGACAAAGCACCTTTCCAGCATTCCTGGAATGACGCTCGTGACGTGTGGTATCACGAAATTTCCAGTAAGGTCGACGCCGAGTGTGCACCGGCCGAAATGGATGCCGAGGACATGCTGTTCCTCCTTTACACCAGTGGCTCGACCGGCAAGCCGAAGGGCATTATGCACACCACTGGCGGCTATATGGTCTATACTTACCTGACCTCGAAGCTGAGTTTCGACCTCAAGCCCGACGACGTGTTCTGGTGCACGGCGGATGTCGGTTGGATCACCGGCCACAGTTACATCGTTTACGGCATCCTGCAAAACGGCGTCACCCAGATCATGTATGAGGGCGCGCCGAACTTCCCGGACGAATCCCGCTTCTGGCAGATTGTCGAAAAATACAAGGCCACCGTTTTCTACACCGCACCGACCGCGATTCGCGCCTTCATGAAGTGGGGCGACGCGCATGTGACGAAGCACGACCTGTCCTCGCTCCGCGTTTTGGGCACCGTCGGCGAACCGATCAACCCCGAGGCGTGGATGTGGTATCACCGCATGATTGGCGCAGAAAAATGCCCGATCATCGACACCTGGTGGCAAACGGAAACCGGCGGGCATATGCTCACCCCGCTGCCGGGTGTTACCGCGACCAAGCCCGGTTCGGCGACTACACCGTTCCCCAGCATCGATGCGGCGGTCCTCGATGAAGAGGGCAACGAAGTCGAGCGCGGGATCCTTGCGATCCGCAAGCCCTGGCCCGGCATGTTGCGCGGCGTTTGGGGCGACGAAGAGCGTTTCAAAAACACCTATTGGTGCAAGTGGGGCGGCAAATATTATTTCCCCGGTGACGGCGCGATCAAGGACGAGGACGGCTATTTTTGGATCACTGGCCGCGTCGACGACGTGGTCAATGTGTCGGGGCACCGTATCGGCACGGCCGAACTGGAGAGCGTGTTCGTGGAGCACCCCGCCGTCGCCGAAAGCGCGGTCATCGGCATCCCGCATGAGATTAAGGGGCAGGGCCTCGTGGCCTTTGTTATCACCCGGACCGGCGCGGAAGGCGATGAAGCCACCTGGCGCAAGGAACTGACAACCATGGTCGACCAGAAAATCGGCAAGTTCGCCCGTCCGGAAAAGATCGTCTTCTCCGGCGACCTGCCAAAGACGCGTTCTGGAAAAATCATGCGCCGTCTCCTCCGCGATATTTGCGAAGGCCGCGAACTGGGTAACGTCACCACGCTGGCTGACCCGAGCGTGGTCGATACCCTCAAGGAAAAATACAAGGGCTGATCGGCTCACGTTTTTTTAGTTGTCGTGAGACTTTGGTAGAGGCCGACCTCCGGGCGGCCATGCGCCACCTTGCGTCACGCGGGTAGCGGCCGATGTCCTCATCGGCCACAGCCGACCATTGCCCGTTAATTGCACAGGCGAATTCTGAATACCCGGAAAACGTGTCTATTCGTTGCGGCCTACATTGTTGGCCGCCCGGAGGTCGGCCGCTACCAAAGAATTGCGAAAGGCGTAGTCGTAGGACGTCCGTCGGTTTTCGATTTTCGATTGTTGGTAGTCAGTTTTCGGTTGTCGTGGGACTTCGGTGCCGGGCGGCCATGCGCAATCTTGCGTTACGAGGGTAGCGGCCGATGTCCTCATCGGCCACAGCCGACCATTGCCCGTTGATTGCGCAGGCGAATTTTGAACGCGCGAAAAACGCGTCTATTCGCTGTGGCCTACATGGTTGCAGCCCGGAGGTCGACCGCTACCAAGGAATGATAGCCCAAGGAGAATTGCCCAAGGCGCATCATGTATCCCGCGTTCTGCATCGCGGGTACACCTTCAGCATTCTGCGTCTTATTAAGACTCGTTGTGCGTGACAACGATTGGGCGTGGCTTGGGCTGCGGGAAGCAATTGTTGGTGAGGCTGCGTCCGCCGCCGCTGCTGAACTGGATCTTCACGTTGCCCGTGTTGACGTTGCCACGGATGATGGGCTTGTCGTTATTGCAATCGTAGCGCGGGCGTGGGGGCTTGCAGGGATAGCCGTTGCCACCGCCGATGACAACCACCGGGCGTTGGACTGGATAATAGTAGCCGCCATTGTAGCCAACGTTGTAATAGGAGCGCTCGCGTTGGGCTTCGGCCGCTTGTTGCTGAGCTTCGGCAGCGCGGCGTTCGGCGTCGGCGACACGGCGCTCCAAGTCTGCTATGCGGGCCGCTTCGCGTTGTTCGCGCAGCATGACTTCGCGGGTTTCAAGTAAGGCGAGGGTAGCCTCGTAGTCGGCGGCAATGTCGGTTTCGGGATAGCGCTGCTGGACCATGCGCCAGTGGTTGATGATGGCCTGCATTTGGGCATCGGTGACGGCACCGGGATCGCTGCGCATCTGGCTGAGCCATGCGCGGCCCTTGGCCAGTGATTCTAGGCGCTCTTGTTCCTGGCGTTCAGCCCAGCGCTCCGCGCGCTCCTGGCGAATCTCGGCTTCGCGCTCCAGTTGGGCGGTGGTTTTGATGGCGTGTGCGGAGACCTTGCCCTTGATAAAGGTGACGTCGCCAGTCTCGAACATGAGGCGGGTTTTTTCGCCAAGTTGCAGCTCACCAATGGGTAAACCAAGCTCCGCAACAACTGCCTCGCGCGTGTCGCCGACTTCGACGGCGGCGGCAAACGAGGTGAATGTGCAGGTGAGGCAAAGAACGAGGAACTGACGAATAAAATCATGCTAAACGAATTATTGCGAAATTGCAAATCTGTTCCCGGCGTCTCGATTTGCGCTTGTGAGGGGCACGCTCGTTCACGAAACTGCGCGGCGATGGAGGTTCGTGAATCGCATCAAATTGGGCACCGCGCCCGTCTGCGGGAACGTTTTACGCGGGCCGGGCTGGATAGTTTTGCCGATCATGAGGCGGTCGAGTTGCTGCTCACGCTGTGCATTCCGCGCCGTGATGTGAAGCCGCTGGCCAAGACGCTGCTCGTGAAGTTTGGCTCGCTCAAGGGCATTCTCGATGCCCCGCCGGACGAACTGAAAGCGGTCCCGGGCATGGGCGAGGTGACCGCCGTTGCGCTGCGGATTGTGAAGGAAACGATGATCCTTTACCTGCGCCAGGAAGCGGAATCGCGGCCGGTGCTCGACAGCGTGGATTCGCTCGTGGATCTCTGGCGTGCGCGCTTGGGGGAGCTGTCGCATGAAGTTTTTGAAGTCGCTTACCTCGACCACGCCTATCAGTTGATGCGTAACGGCGTCGAGCGACTGGAGGAAGGTGTGGCCAATCGCGCGAGCGTTTACCCGCAAAAAGTTGCCCGCGCGGCGCTCCAGCGCAACGCCGTGTATGTTGTCATCGCGCACAATCACCCGACCGGCGAATTGGAGCCTTCGCCGCAGGACATCCGGCTCACGGAAGCCGTCGCCACCGCCTGCAAAGCCGTCGGCGTGTCATTGCTCGACCACATCATCGCCACCTCCGACGACGCCACGTCGTTCCTGGACCGCGGGCTGTTGTGATCGGCTCGATCGCCGAACTAATAGCGCAAAAGGTAGGGTGCAGCCTCCAGGCAAGCCGCAGCGCAGGATGAGAGCGGTGGATGAGCGGCGCGTCGGATGAGAGCGGTGGATGAGGGTAGGGAGGCTTGGCCTCAAGCCTCCGCGCGTCACGCAAAGAGGTAGGGCGCAGCCTCCAGGCAAGCCGCCACGCAGGATGAGAGCGGTGGATGAGCGGCGCGTCGGATGGGGGTAGGGAGGCTTGGCCTCAAGCCTCCGCGCGTCACGCAAAGAGGTAGGGTGCAGCCTCCAGGCAAGCCGCTGCGTTAGAGTGGTCGTTTGAATC
>JBNNDZ010000207.1:0-5992 GCA_050285865.1 Puniceicoccales bacterium | reverse complement strand
ACCGTGATGTGGATCGGGTCGATCGTGTGGCGCGTCTCCACGCGGTGCTCGGTCTGAATGCAACCGGCGAGGGCGAATAGGGAAAACGCAATGGCGGCGAAAAAACGCATCTTTCCAAGCTAACCAAAGCCGCCACAAAGTCAACGGCAGCGCGGCTACATTTTCTCGTTAAACTGTAAAACGAGGTTTACGTATTCCTTGAGGTCGCCACGTATCGGGACGTCCAATACGACGGGCACCGTAATGCCGTGCACCGTGCTGTCGCCCTTGATCTGTGCCTTCGCGCGGCGGTCACCCGTGCCGGGCTCGAGCACATCGAAACGAAAATACGTCATCCGCAAATCCCGCATGGCCAGCTCGGTAACCACCGGTGCGCCCTGCGGCGCTTTCATAATGGTAACGATGTCTTTGCCGCGCACAAATGCCTCGGGATTGAGCTTCGGATCCTGCGTCAGCCAGCCTTGCCGCGTATAGCGAAAGCGCCCCGTGGTTCCCGGTGTGAGTTCCAGGTAGCCCGGTTGGAGAACGATTTTCTTTCCCTCCAGGCGGACCGCCAGCTCACCCGAAGCCTGCCCGGTGATGCTGCCTTCAAAGTCCGGCAACAACGCGGCAACCTCCGCCAGTTGCACCCGATCGAGCTTCGCGCGAATGCGCAGCGAACGCGGGTCCACGATGCTGCCCTTAACGAACAGCGTGACCTCCCCGCCCAGCGCTCCGGCATGAAACTCTGCATCGAGCTGGGGCACGCCGGTGGCCGTTTCGTCGTCGAAAGAAAAAGTCAACCGCCCGGACTTCATCGAAAACTTGCCCTGCCGCATCGAGTCAAACGTCAGCGTCTGCACGCCATCGGTTTGGATCGGCTGCACGGACGACAACTCCACCGCCCCGTTCAGCCCAAGCAACTCGCCCACATCGCCCGACCAGGAGACTTGCCCACCGCTCAAACCGAGTCGCGCCGCGAGCGCTTTGGGCAGCTCACCATGGACGGACAACTCCAGCGCATCGCCACGCAGTCGCCCCATTTCAAGCGATACGTCGGCATCCGCCAAGTCCAGCCGGGCAGACAAAAATCGCGTCTCTCCAGCCGTGAAGCCGGCGTCAAGGCGCAGGTTGCCCGTCACACTGCCGAGCCCGGAAAACATTTTTACCGGGGACTCTTTCATAAACAAACGCGCGCTCCAGGACTGCGGGTCGAAGGGCTGCATCCACACCCGCCACGGACCATTAACGGACACCTCGACATCGCCCGCTTCCAGACTCAGCACGCCAAGCTCGCCCAGCGGGGCATCCCCAGCCACCTTCCAGTCGGCCAAAGAAAAATTCAACCGCCGCGCCCCCACGCTATTCGCCGTAAACTGCCCAAAGTTCAAACCCAAACCGTTTACGTCGACCTTGCCGTCCAGAAGCTTCGCAGCCACCTGGTCTGGATCAAAAGCTTCACCGCTCACATCGAGTTCAATGCGTTTGCTGGTCGCCGCGATTTCACCCAAGGCAGCGCTAAGCGCAGTCGTTTCAATCGCGGCACGCCAATCCGTCGGTTGCATATCCGCAAAGCCCGCATCGGCGCGCGCCTTGACCGGCCCGAGACCGACGGTGAGCGCATCGGGCAAGGAGGCCAATCCCCGCGCCTCCGCGAAAGCAAGCCAGTCCGCGACATGGTCGAGTTGACCATGAATACGCGCCCGCCCGCTCAACTCTGGCCAGGAGGCGACCGCGACTCCACGCAGTGCTGCCCCATGCCCCGCCAGATCGAAGCGACCGCGCACGCGATCTCCCGTCGCCAGGCGGACATTTGCCCCGAACTCGCGCGACCAGTCCTCACCCAAAATATTCAAGGTCAGGCCCTCGATGTTCACATCGCCGACCGGTAGCCGGGCAGGCAGTTTCAGGGGCGCGGCGGGCAGATCGCTCTTCGGCTCGGCGGGGGCTATCACCGCGGTCAGATCGACCGAGACCTCGGGATGCTCCACGGTTATCGTTTCCACTGCCCCGCGTTGCAGACCCGAGATCGTGTATTCCGAATGGACCTCCGCATTGCTCATCGTGATGCCCCGGTAAGCGAGACGCTCAACCGCCAGGCGAAGATTCGCCACGCTGAGTCGCTTCAGTTTAATGTCTGCCTCAGTAAAGCCGAACCTTCGCAGCGGCCCGGGCGCAGCTTCGTCGAAAGCCCACGGTGCCCACTGCGAGAAAGTCGCCATGAGGACAGCCAATAGCAACGCCACGGCGAGCATTATCCGGAAAATCCACTTCACCATTCGGCGCATTACGGCAAATCCAATACCATCCACCGCCGCCAAGCAAGGCCTTCGCTTCACCGATTATTTGTCCACGCTTTGGCCATCACGCCTAGGTGGTACTCCCGCCGGGAGTCGAACCCAGATCGACGGTACCGGAAACCGTTGTTCTATCCATTGAACTACAGGAGCAATCGTTGGAAGCAGAGGACACTGGACCGCGAGCATGCGCTTGACAAGGCAATTTCACGTGGAAGATATGGTGACGTATTAGAAACTTTTTCGTCGTCCCAACTCCGGAAATGCCAAATTTCATTTGCGTCACCCCGTCCCGGCGTCAGTTTATTTTGAACAAGATTGTCGCCTGACAGTCGGATAGATTCTGACCAATGCTATATGACCGGCCATACATGCGGGACATGACCCCGCGACCGCACGTCGATTACTTCTGGTGGACGTTTTGGGTGTTGGTTGGCGCGTTTGTCCTGCAAAACGTGCTCGGGGTATGGTTCCGGCTCAGCGGGCCGCTCTACGATTGGTTCGCCCTCTCGCCCGCAAACATGGCTCAGGGCAAGGTTTGGACTATTTTTACCTACTCCCTGCTGCATGGCGGAATCGGGCATTTCTTCATGAATGCGATCGGCCTGTTCTTCATCGGCCGATGGCTTTCGCGGGAAATCGCACCTCGCAGTTACCTCCAGCTAATAATCGCCTCGATGTTTCTGGGCGGGCTGGTCTGGCTATCGATTCATGCGCTGCTAAGCCCTGTCAAAGCCGCCCCGCTGATTGGATTCTCTGCCGTGGTGATCGGTATGCTGGTCACGACCTGCTTGATCTGGCCGCACGGCAAGATTACCCTACTGCTCTTTTTCGTAATTCCGCTGGAGTTCCGGCCTCGCACCTTGATGTGGATCGTGATCGGCCTCGACGCCGCCGGGTTCCTTTTCATCGAACTGCCCTCCATGCTGGGCATGGCTCCCGTCATGCGCGATGGCGGCGTTGGCTTCTCCGCACACCTGGGCGGGGCGCTCGCGGGCTACCTCTTTTACCGCTACATGCAACGACCCGGACCCATCTTTAAGTCCACCCGCAAGAGTGTTTCCATCGAACCACCGCAGTGGATGAAAAAGAAAAGCCCGACTACCACCGGCAAGTTCAAGGTCAACACCAACACCAACAACCGCCGCGACCTACGTAAAGAGGTCGACCGCATCCTGGACAAAATCAACAAGGAAGGCTTTGGTGCGCTCAATGAGGAAGAAAAACGCATCCTCGATCAGGCCGGAGAGCTGTTGAAGAAGTAATTTTTTCGCCAAAGTTGCAACATCGCTGGTTTTCCGGCGTTTTATCTCCGCACATGAACTCCAAATGGCTACTTTTTGCGGCGGCTTGGGTCGCCACACTGGTCGGTGCATATATCGTCGGCCAATCCACCTCCTCATCCCCCGCAGCTCAATCGGTCGCCAGCGCGGCTCAAATCGCCAAGGCCAACGCGCAACAACGGGGTGCTGACGACAGCCTCGCGGCCGAGCTCGCCGAAGCCAACGCCGAGGCGACTCTGGCCGAAGAAGAAGCCGCCGACGCACTGGAAGAAACCAAGGCATTCAACGCCATGCTCTCCGGCGACATGAGCCGGGAGACGCTCATGAAGGCCACACTGGAAGCACTTTCCTACGACTCGGATGAACTGGAGGCCGCCATCGCACAGCTCCAGCAAATGCCACCCAGCCGCGAACGTTCGCAGCTGCTTTATGAGATGCTCAACCGCTGGGGTCAGATCGACCCCAACCGCGCACTCGCCTATGCCAACGGTATCGAATCCATGCAGGATCGCAGCCGAGCGATGGGGGAAGTCCTCGAGGGCTGGGGCGCACGCGACCCGGTTTCCGCCCTGGCCTGGCTCGACAAGTCCGGGGCCGAGCTCGGCGCCCGCGCCTACGGAAATTATCTGGAGAACATCATGGAGGGCTACGCCGAGACCAATCCGTCCTCCGCGTTCCGCTTCGCACAAAACCTGCCCGAGGACACCCAAATGGCGCGCCGCACCAAGCACAGCGTCATGCGCGATGTCGTCGATGCCATGGTTTCTCAAAATAAAATCCAGGAAGCCATCGACCTGACCGTCAGCATGGAGGACGGCCGCATGCGCACCGAAACCCTCGAAGAAATCATCGACGAGTGGACGGAGGCAGACCCGCTGGCCGCAAAGGCATTCCTTGAGTCCATGGCCGATGATCCCGCCTTTGCCGACATGCAGCGCGACTTCTTGCGCGGATGGGCTGAGAGCGATCCCGTCGCCGCTTCAGAATGGCTGAACACACTCGACCCCGAAGACCCGAATATGCCACATCTGGCAACATCGCTCGTCGAACGCTGGACCCGGTATGACATCAACGCCGCCGCCGATTGGCTGAACTCTGTTCCGCAATCACCCGAAATGGACCGAGCGGTGGCCATCTTTTCCATGCGCGCCGCGCAGGACGATCCCCGCACCGCGCTGGAGTCCTGGGTGCCGTCCATCAGCAACGAAGAAATGCGCGACCGCATGACGCGCAGCATCGCCCCACAATTCCGTGAGCAAGACCCCGAAGGCTTTGAAGAATACCTCACCGCCTCTGACTTTACTGACGAGGTAAAGCAGGAACTCCGCGAAGCCCAACCCCGTGGCGGTCGCCGTGGCTGGTACGGCCGGTAAAAAGGAAGCTGGAGTCGCCCCGTAGGCGCTCATTTGGTCCCTTCCACTGCAAGTATTGAAGTGGAAGGCACGGGCGGAATTGATCGGATCGGAGAAGGAATCGGGGCATGCCGCCTAGATCGTGGGCGACGGGGACGGCGGCGGCTAACTTTGCGACAGTAATTGCCGCGGATCGAACGTGACGCGCGGAGGCTTGAGGCCAAGCCTCCCTACCTCTTTTCCGACTCACCAATACTGTTCACAAACGACTATTCTCCGACCCACCGACCTCCGACAGTTGCCCTCCGACCCAGCGTTTACCGATTCACCCTTGAACCCTAGCCGGGCTTCGGGCTTGATAAGGCAAGTCGTGCCCGGAATTGAATTTTACCTGTTCGCATTCGTTTCGCTGTTCGTGATCATATCGCCGATCTCGACTGTGCCGCTATTTCTGGGGATGACGCCGAACAACACCCCGCACGAACGCGAGGGAATGGCCCGGTTTGCCTGCATCGTTGCCGCGCCCCTGCTGATGTTTTTTGCGCTCTTTGGCGAACTCCTCTTCCGCGCGCTGGGAATCACCTCTGCAGCATTTCAGACCGCGGGCGGCATCTTGCTGTTCATGATCGCACTGGAAATGACCTTCGGTAAGGAGCCCACACCAGCGGCCACGATCAGTGCAGAAGACCGCGCCGCAGCCGCCCGGCAGGACGATATCGCAATCACTCCGCTGGCTATCCCGATGCTGTGTGGGCCAGGCTCAATCTCGACCGCCGTACTCCTACAAAGCAAAGCCACCAATGTCGCCGAAGTCATCGCCCTGATGCTCGCACTAGTGACCGTGCTTGGGGCCTGCTACGCAATTTTCCGATTCGCAGCATTCGGAGGCAAATGGCTTAAGCCAATGATGCTCCGTGTCGCCCGTCGCCTGATGGGCCTGCTGCTTGCCGCCGTGGCCGTGCAATTCGTTTTCAATGGAATCCGGGCCTCACAGTTGCTTGGTAACTTGGTGGAGTGAGGCATTTGCCATCCGTCAGTGAGCCCAAATAGCAGACTTGACCTGCCGCAGGACAAAGTTCAA
>JBNNDZ010000206.1:0-5371 GCA_050285865.1 Puniceicoccales bacterium | reverse complement strand
AAGGAGCAGTTGCGTCGTATTCATGGGACGACTTCCTCGCTGGTGAAAGACCAATACCGTTGCTGGCATGAGCAGTTGGTACCGGGTATGAAGAGCGAGGGCATTGTGTTTAAGGGGCGCAAGGAATTGACGCGCAAGGAACTGGCCTGGGCGCGAAAGTATTTTGAAGAGCAGGTCTATCCGGTGCTCACTCCGATGGGAATCGACCCGGCTCACCCATTCCCGCAGCTCGCAAATAAGTCGTTGAACATTCTAGTTAAGCTGGTCGAGCCCGGGCGCGGGCGTCGTGAGTCGCGCACCGCCGTGATCCCGGTGCCGCGTATCCTGCCGCGGGTGGTCCACATCGACCTCGAAGAAGAGTCAACGAGCGAGAGTTACATTTTCCTGAGCGACTTGATCAAGATGTTCGACGAGGAGCTCTTCCCCGGCTACCGGATGAAGGGCGCGTGGGCATTCCGCATCACTCGCAACAGCGACCTTTATATCGACGAGGAGGAAGTCGAAAACCTGCTCACGAAAATCGAGGAAGAGCTTCACAGCATGCGCAAGGGAGACCCGGTGCGTTTGGAGATCGAGGACGACGTGGATGAGGAAATGCTGGAGGGACTGCTGCGGGCACACGATTTGCCGCAGGACTACGTTTTTCGCATCGATGGCCCAATCAATTTGATGCGTCTGCTGAGTGTTTACGGGATGATTGAGCGGCCCGATCTTAAGGATCAGCCGCATCAGGCCTTCATTCCCGAGGGGCTGACGCATGCGCAGGACTACTTTAAAAACATCCGCCAGCGCGACTTCCTGCTGCATCACCCCTACGACTCATTTTCGCCCGTCGTGGATTTTCTGGCGCAGGCAGCGCGAGACCCGAAGGTCTTCGCCATTAAGCAAACGCTTTACCGCACCAGTGGTGACTCGCCGGTCATTGAGGCGCTGAAACAGGCGTCGCGCAACGGAAAGCAGGTGACGGCGTTGGTCGAATTGAAGGCCCGTTTCGACGAGGCCAACAACATCCAGTGGGCACGCGAATTGGAGGAAGTTGGCGTGCACGTGGTATATGGGCTGGTCGGACTCAAAACGCACTGCAAGTGCTGTTTAATTGTCCGCCGCGAAGGTTCCGGGCTGCGTCGCTATGTTCACTTGGGAACCGGAAATTACAACCCGAAGACCGCGAAGATTTACACGGACTTGAGTCTGCTGAGTTCGCGCCCGGAAATTACCAGCGAGGTTGCGGATTTGTTTAACACGCTCACCGGTTTCTCGCGTTCACCTCAGTTCGAAAAGCTGCTGATTGCGCCGTTTTCCCTGCATGATGAGATTCAGCGCAAGATCAGGCGTGAGACCGCCAATGCCAAGGCGGGCAAACCAGCGAAGATCATTGCCAAGTGCAACAGTCTGATCGAAAAGGAAACGATCAATAATCTCTATGAAGCTTCGAACGCCGGAGTGCAGATCGAGTTGATAATACGCGGCATTTGTGCGCTGGTTCCAGGTGTGAAAGGGATGAGCGAAAACATCCGAGTGCGTAGCATTGTGGGGCGTTTCCTGGAGCACAGCCGTATCTATTATTTTGAAAACGGCGACGATGAATGCGAAGTATTCATCGGTAGTGCGGACTGGATGGCGCGTAATTTCTTCCGCCGCATTGAGTGCGTGTTCCCGATCGATGACCCCGAATTGAAGTCCCGGGTGGTCGACGAAATTGTCCCGCCGTATCTGCGGGACACCCAGGCGAAGATGCTTAAGTCCAACGGTGCTTACACGCTTTATCGCCGGGGCAAGGATGACCCGGAATTCTCCGCGCAGCAGTATTTCTTGGAAACGCCACTCGGAACGAAGCGAAGCGAGGCGGAAACGACACTACTGCCTGATGGGCACCGTGTGTTGGAAGCGGAGTGAATGATGGTTACAGCAGACGAAGCCAAGCATTTGGTCCGCGAATGGGGCCGCCGTCAGGATGAGCATCTAGGGCTGGCGGGATTCCTCGATATTCTGGCCGATGACGGCTTTAACATGAAGTTCGGCGAGAACACATGGCACGGCTTTGCAGACTTTGAAGCGCATCAGCGCCTGAAGGATAAGTTTTTCGACGAGGCACATGATTACGTCGAGGACGGCTGGGACATTCAACCCGCAGCGGGCGAAACGCATGTTCGCTCTAAGATGGTCTGGCGCTGTCGCACCCGCGAAGATCATGCGCCGCGGAGCATGGAGCTATGCGCGGACCTGGAGCATGCCTGGGTTATGATTCGTTGTCCTCGCCGCGGAACGCCCGTCATCCAATACCACGAATGCCTGTCATTGAAATGGCGTGACGGGCAGGGGCCTGATGGCAATCACGAGGGCGATGTCCACCTCGGAGCGAAGTGAAGTAAGTTGCGCGGTTGAACTATCAACCGCGATACCTGGATAGTTGCCGGGCTAGAGCGATGCCAGCGAAGTATGTTGCATCAATCAGGATTTTTAAAGGTGGAGCCCGCTGTCCCTAGCGAGCTTTTGCTGACTATCAGCCAGCGTGATGGAACTGCCCGGTAGGGGATACCGGGCACCACCTTTTATTGGAAGATAACTGAACTGACCCGACCTAGTCGTCCTGCTGATGGATTTCCTGGCCCCCCGCTTCAGCTTCCAGGGCAGCTGCTTGCTCTGGGGTTGGCTCAGGATCAGACGGATCAATCTTTTCGGCAATCGCCGGCAAGGTGATGGCCAGGACAACACTGACGGCCAAACCGATGAGTGCCTTGATGGCATCGCGACCACAGACGGCAAACGCGTGCTTTTTCTTCTGGTGTTTGAGCGCGTTCGTCAGGGCGATTTCACGACCGGCGAGGAGGCCCAGGAAGACCCAGGTAGTGCTCATCGGCAGGTTACTCATTTCTTTGAAGATAAAGAGGATGATGCCGTATTGGAAATCGATGATCGTGGCGGAGCGGATGTCGGCCAGATTTGTCTTGGAGGTGACGATCTTTTGGATGGCACCGCCGCGCTTGTAGAAAATCCAGGCATGCAGCACATACATGAACAGCATCGCCAGGGCGAATTGCCAAAGGAGCAGGTTACGCGGCAAATAGACGAAGATGTTTGCAAGGTCTTGGATCAGCCACTGGCTCCAGAGCCAACCCGTAGCAAGCCATTGGAGGACAATCCAGTAGTTTTGTACAGGGGCTTTTTTGGTGGCGAGGAATCGCTTCTCGAGAAACGTCAGCAAGAAGCGGGCGACAACGAATGCGCACATGAAAGCCACGCCATAACCCATTGCGCTCTTTTGCAGCATGCCGCCGAGAACTTCCGGGTCTGCTGCGACGAACACCGTGAGGACCAGGAATGTAGTGCTCACCGGGACGCCATAACGCGTCAGGATCAGAATGAAAATCGGTGGAATGACATGAATCCACGAGATGCCGCCGGGTGGCATGGGAAACTTTTCCAATCGGCCATAGGCCACGCCGCCTTCACCAAAGTAGCCAATGACCATGACGAGGGTGAGGATGCCGCACGCAAAAATCCAGAGGACCCACCATGGGCGTTTCTCGTTGGATGACAGGAACGTTCCCAGCGTTTGAATCGCATCGTTGGCTACGATGGAATACGCGGCTAGGAGAAAGCCCACGATCATATAAACTTCGGTCATGTTAGCAGCAGTCTATGGATTACGGTTGCGCAGGAGGTTTAGCGCAAATTCGACTGCTGAACGCCATTGGTCAACCTAATGGCGCTCTGTTACGGAGATGTAACACGACCTCCGCGGTTCCGTTGCCTGGCTATTCGCTGTGCGCAGCCATGGTATCACCGGACTGTTGGTCAGATTTAAAGATGACCAAGCCCGCCAGCCCTGCGAGCAGGATGAGTAAAAGCACGGTGAGGGTCCGAGCTTCCTGACGTGTTAGACGGAATGGACCCATGCGCGGTTTGGCCTAGTCGAAGAGGCCCTTGATTGCCTCGGTGGTTTTCTCGACTGCCTCGGCGGTGTCTTCGCCGGTCAAATTCTGAAGCGTGGCCTTGGGGTCGTTTGAATACTCGGCGGCCAGTTTGACGGCTTCTTCGACGACCTTCTCGATCACGACGGATAGCACGTAATCGACGGCTTCGGCCGGAGTAACGCCTTCGCCATCGAAATCCTTCTCGATCTGGGGGAGTGGGACTTCTTTGTTAAGCGTCAGCACGGCGAGGTCCACTTGGCCGTCTGCAACAATGAGCTTGTTCAGGCGGAGTGTTTTTTTCTGAGCCTGCTGTGCGGGTTCCTCCGCGGGGGGAGTCTCCGTGGCGGGCTTTTCCTTTTGGAATTTCTTGGTATTGGCGTCGATCTGTGCCTTGAGTTTACTGAGATTGTTCGAGAGCAGGGTTTGCTCGAACGAGAAACTCGGCTTTTTGATACGGATTTCGTTTACGACGATTTCATCGGAAAAGAGGGTGCTGGTTTCGATGTCGACGTAGATTTCGTCGCAGGCCATAGCGCTGGGCTTGGCAAAGCCTTCGGGATTGCCGATGAACAGCCCATTGATGCCGATGTTGCCGGCGAATAGGTTCACGCTGGCGCTCTCGATGTGGGTTGGCGTGCCGGTGATCTCTGGCCCCATTTGATTGAAGACTTTCTTCACGCCTCCACCGATGATGCCATCGATGCTGAAGTAGAGCACGACCAGGCCAATGATGAGGAGCAGGAAAAATCCAATGATGAGTTTTTTGATCAGTCCGAACATGATGAGTATCCTGTGATTAACTTAGATGCTTCACGCTATCTAGCGAGGCAAAAAAAGCGCCCCACCGTTGAGGGTGGGGCGCTGAGAGAATGACAATGAACGTTACTGACTTAATCGGTTGAAGGCGCTGACGAGTGCCTTCATGCCGGCGAGTTCGATGGAGGGGTCCACGCCGCAGCCCCAGAAAGATGCACCCGTTTCCTCTGCCACGATCTGCACGTAAGCGGCGGCATCGGCGGCGGAGCCATCCGTCAGTGCATGGCTACGGTAATCGGTTACCTTGAAGTTCTTAATACCCTGACGTTCCATCGCATGAGCGAGGGCATTGATTGGGCCATTGCCGAAGCCTTCAACGACGTCTTTTGCGCCTTTATAGTCCAGCGAGAAGGTCCACCCATACTCGGCTCCGCGCTTGGCACGCTGGTGGACGAGGCGGCCTTCGGCGTTGGCGGATTCCACGTGCATCTCGTCATGATCCAGCAACTTCAACGGGCCTTCGCGATTGACGAATTCCTCGAAGAAGGCGTCACGAATTTCGTCGACGGACAGCTCACTGCCTTGCTTGTCGGCGCGACTGCTGATGATGCCGCCAACTTCGGGATGCATGGACTTGGGCAAATCCAGGCCATGCTCGCGGTCGAGCACATAGGCAACCCCGCCTTTGCCGGACTGGC
>JBNNDZ010000205.1:0-6877 GCA_050285865.1 Puniceicoccales bacterium | reverse complement strand
CTCGGGCGCAGCCCCAAAAGGTAGGGCGCAGCCTCCTGGCAAGCCGCACGTTAGAGTGGTCGATTGAATTCTTCCGTGACGCAGCGGCTTGCCTGGAGGCTGCGCCCTACCTTTTTGTGCCGTGACGCACGGAGGGCTGAGGCCAGCCCTCCCTACCCTTGATTAGTCGCGTGACATGAAAATGCGCACGACATACCAGAACATGAGGGCGACAGCGGCAAACAGCTCCAACGCGGCACCGACGTATTGGTCTTCGCCATAGTGGTGGAGGATGTTCGAAGTTGTGTAAAGGATGGCACCGGCGGCGAAAACCACCATTGCCACCGAAAACCAGAGGCCGAGGTTGAAGCCAATCAGCAAACCGGCAGCAATTGCGCCCAACGCAATGAAACCACCGACAATCAGAAAGGACTTGAGGAAGGAAAAGTCTTTGCCGGTCAAGAAAACCGTGGCGGTAAGGCCGGCCACAAGCAGGAGGGTTACCAGACCAGCTTGGGCAATCAGCACGTTACTACCGGCCTGAATTTGAGCCATGATCGGATAAGTCGCACGCCTGTAACCAAAACGTCGACTTATAGCGCGCCGAGCGTTTTTCCCTGACATTACGGCGGTTGCCTTTACGGTGTCGGACATGACCACCACTACCATCGGCTCCTATCTAGCAACTCGTCTTGAACAAATCGGCATCCGTCATTACTTCGCCGTTCCGGGTGACTACAATCTCGTCCTGCTCGACCAGATCCTAAAAAATGACCGCCTGAAATTTGTGGGCTGCTGCAACGAACTGAACCTCGGCTACGCCTGCGATGGTTACGCCCGCGCCAAGGGCGTGGCGGCAGGTTTTGTCACTTTCTCCGTCGGTGGTCTGTCCGCGATCAACGCCATTGCGGGTGCCTACGCCGAAGACCTGCCGATCATCTTTGTATCCGGTTCCCCAAACACCAACGCGTGGCCGGAAAACCGCCCCCTACACCATACTTTGGGAGAAGTCCGCTACCGCTACCAGCTCGACATGTTCAAGGAAGTGACGGCCTGCGCGGTGTCCATCGAGCATATCGACGACGCCCCGGAGCTGATCGACCGCGCGGTCAACGAATGCCTCCGCCGCCGCAAACCAGTTTACATTGAGATCGCCTGCAACTTGGCCGGAGAAATGATTCCCTCCGCGCCGAACCAAAAACTGACCGCGCCCGTTCCCTGTGACGAAGCGGCGCTGGACGCCGCCGTCGAGCATGCCGCCGCCCTGCTCAACACCGCCGTAAAGCCGGTCCTCGTGGGCGGGGTAAAGCTGCGCCCCTGGGATGCGCGGGACGAGTTTGCGCGCCTCGCCGATGCCTCCGGCTACGCCGTGGCAATGATGCCCAACGCCAAGGGCTTCTTCCCCGAGGACCACCCGCAATACATCGGCACCTACTGGGGTCCCGTCAGCACGCCAGGCTGCGGGGAAATCGTCGAAAGCGCCGACATTTACCTCTACGCCGGGCCGACCTTCACCGACTACACGACCAGTGGTTACAGCGCACTAATCAGCACAGACAAGCTCATCCAGGCCAACGCCGAGCGCGTGAAGCTGCCAGGCCGCACTTATAACAACGTGCCGCTGCCACTGTTTCTCGACCGCCTGGCCAAAGCGGTAAAGAAGAACCCAAGCTCGCTGGAATCATTCGAGCGCCTGCGCCCGGACCCCACTTGCCCGCCAGAGGTATCGCCCGACACCAAGCTCCTCACGCGGCACGTCACCCACCGCATCGAAAACATGCTCACGCCGGAGATGGTGCTCCTCGCCGAAACGGGCGACTCGTGGTTCAACGGCGTGAAGACCAAGCTCCCGGCCGGAGCGGCGTTTGAAATCCAGATGCAGTACGGCTCCATTGGATGGTCCGTCGGTGCCACGCTGGGTTATGCAATGGCCACCGACGGCGAGCGCCGCGTAGTGTCAATGATCGGTGACGGCTCGTTCCAGCTCACAGCCCAGGAGCTCTCGACCATCATCCGCTACGAGCTCAACCCGATCATCTTCCTCATCAATAATCGCGGCTACACGATCGAAGTGGAGATCCACGACGGCCCCTACAACAACATTAAAAATTGGGACTACGCCGGGCTGATGAACGTCCTCAACGCCGAGGACGGCAAGGGCTGGTCCACCCGTGTCGGCACCGTCGGTGAACTCGACGAAGCCATCAAAACCGCCCTCGCCCACGAAGACGGCCCCTGCCTGATCGAGCTCACCATCGACCGCGACGACTGCTCCAAGGAGCTCCTCGAATGGGGCACCCGCGTAGCCGCCGTCAACAGCGCCCCACCCAAGTGGACGTAAGAAATTATGAATGCTGATTGTTGAATTATGAAAGCCAGCAATGCACTAAGCGGGCAACATCGGCCCTAGCCACGGTCCCATTCATAGTTCATACTTCTAAAATCATATCCAAAACCAACTCCATTCCCGAGTCCGCTGAACAATCCGCCATAACCGTGCGTAAAGCGACAAAGAAAGATATCCTCAACATCCTCCTGTTCGCACTCGGAAGCCTGCCTATCCTGCTCTGCCTTGGCTATGGCTTTTTGCTCATACCCTTTTGGTTCCTTGAGCACCAGACAGAATCGCCGCTGGGAATTTACTTTGCCTGGCTTCGTCGGATCGCGCCGGATAATCATATTTACCTGACCCTGAACATTGCAATCGTGTCTGTTTGGACAAGCTTGTTTATTGTCTTATTCAATAAATCACGAGGCGACCGAACCATCAAAAAATTGAATAGCCCAAACTGATAGACTAACAAACGCTTACCCGTGCCCGATTAACGTAAGGGAATTCTAAATTCTGAAGCCAGCGACGTACATAAGGGGGCGGCCCATCAGGCTTTGGGGCGATCCCGCGGAGGATTGACCACCAAGGTGCACATGCTCTGCGACGCGCTCGGCAGGCCGCTTAAAATCAAGCTAACCGGCGGCAATCGCAATGACTGCACACAAGCTCAAACCTTGCTCGAAGGGCAACAAGCCAAAGGCGTGATCGCCGGCAAGGACTATGACTCCGACACCATCCGCACCTTCATTACCAAGGCGAGAATGATTGCTGTCATCCCAACTCGACGAAACAGAAAAATCCAAATCCCTCACGATAAGAAGCGATACAAAGAACGTAACCGCATCGAGCGACTCTTCGGAAAACTTAAACAAAACAGAAGAATCGCAACAAGCTTCGACAGTAACGACGAAAACTACGTGGCCTTCATTTACCTCGCACGCTTTATCCTGTGGCTAAGCTGAATGTCCGTTGGCCCTAGTTGACATGAATGTCGATCAGATCACTGATCTAAGCCAAAAACGCCAAGAGGAAAAAGACGGCTCTCCAGCCTAGAAATTCGCTTCCAGCCACGGGGCGACCGCGTCCACAAGCAGGGTCTCGGCGTCACCGGAGAATACATGATTGGCGGCGGGGACTTCGATCAGGCGGGCGTTGCCGCCGGCGCGGGTTATGATGTCGCGGCTGTGGTGGATCGGCACGACGTCGTCCGGCTCGCCGTGGATCAGTAGCCAGGGGACGTTTACCTGTGCACCGCGTTCGACAATGCTGCCCCACTGGGCGCAGTCGTCGAGGTAGGTTTGACTGAGCGGGCAGTCTTCTTCCTCCCACATGAAGCCTCTCTTTTCCGCGCCGAATTCCGTGTCGGCAAATTCCTTGATGTGCACCATGCCCGCAACCGAGATGAGGGTGTTGATCGGCTGACCGCTGGTGGTGGCGATGACCCCTACCGCGCCACCCATGGAATGGCCGATGTAGGCGATTTCGTCGAAGTGTTTCTTGGATTCAGCGAGCACGGCGGCGAGGTCGGCGACTTCCTTGGTGATGGTGCTGTCCTCGAAGCGGCCTTCGCTGTCGCCATTGCCGGAAAACGAAACGCGCAGGCAGGGGAGTCCCTTGGCTGCAATTGCTTCGGCGAGGGCGACGAGCAGTGGGCGGTCTTTGTTACCGGTGACGCCGTGGCCGAGCACGACGATCTTGCGCGCGCCGTCCGCGCCGGGGTGAAAGGTGGAATCGAGGCGTTCGCCTTGTGGGTTGCGCAGGTCGGTCAGCATGCCGTGACCGTAATCGTCGACGCTCGACGATCAAAGTTTAAAGTTTGAATCTGCCGCCGAACCCGCATTTGTTGGTCTGTTTATGGCCAGCTGGATCGACTCTCTTGAAAAGCGCTTCGGGCGTTACGCAATTCAAAACCTGACCTTTTGGATCATGGTTTGCCAAATTGCGGTCTACGGCTTTGGCCTATTCACGACGTTTCCCGTCGAGGCGCTGTCGCTGTATCCGGGGGAGGTGCTCAAGGGTCAAGTCTGGCGCGTGGTGACATTCCTTTTCGACCCGCCGATGCGGCATATCTCAGTGTTCATCATCTTGGCGTGGTGTATCTTCTACATGTTTGGCAGCACGCTGGAAAAGGAGTGGGGCGAGTTCCGCTACAACATGTTCATCCTGATTGGCGTGATCTTTACAGTGCTGGCGGGCTTTTTGAGCTTACTCCTGCTGCCGACGAATCTCTGGACTGTGTATCAGGTGACGAATCTTTACCTGATGACCTCGGTGACGATTGCCTTTGCGATTCTGTTCCCGAATTTCCAGATCATGATCTTCTTCATTCTGCCGGTGAAGATGAAATGGGTCGCGATTTTCATCCTCGCGATGTGGGGACTGAGTGCCGGAACGAATCTTTTATCCTGGCTGCTGATCTTCGGCGCGCTGGGCAATGTCGCGGTGTTCTTCGCCAAGCAACTTCTGCAAGGACAACAAGCCCGCCAGCGTCGCAGCCAATTCCAGCGTGAGCGCAAGGCCGAGCAAGCCGAGGCCTTCCATACCTGCGTCATTTGCGGCAAGACCGACAACGACGACCCCGACATGGAATTCGCCTACAAGGACGGCCAAGGCTACTGCCGCGACCACTGGGCGGAAATGGATAAGTGAGGGGAGTCTGCTAGTCGGGAGCCATGCCACTTTTCAAATGATTTGATAGGTGGAGCCCGGTGTCCCTAGTGTGATGCCGGCGAAATTCGATACAGAAAAAGCCCAAGGGGCTTAGTCAACGTAGCGATGGGTGCAACCCATCGGTGGGATTAAGCACTTAATATCCAAGGCTGAAAGCCTTGTTCAAAGCGCTTGCTAACAGCAGATTGACCAAGCCTTCCAGGCTTGATGAAGAAGAATTCGAAATAACGAGGGGTTCTGACCCCTCGCTACGTTGAGACAGCCTTTCAGGCTGACAGAAAATGCTGGGCACCCTACTACCGGGCAGTATCGTCCGCCCAAGCAAACGCAAAGCCCGCTAGGGACAGCGGGCTCCACCTTCAAGATAGGCGTAAAGCAAAACGCCCGCTCGACGGATCGAGCGGGCGCATCAGCTTTAGCAAGAAGGAAGGGCAAAGCGGTGCTTAGCCTGCCTTGTTAAAGAAATTGCGGATACGGGCACCGGCGTAGTCGCGGTTCATCTTCGCAATGAAATCGAGGGTGATCTCCTTCGGGCACACGGCCTGGCATTCGCCGTAGTTGGTGCAGTTGCCGAAACCGGCGTTGTCCATGGCGGCGACCATGCCCATGACGCGGGTGTCTTTCTCAGCCTTGCCCTGCGGCAGGCTGTTGAGGTGGCCAACTTTGGCGGAGGTAAAGAGCATTGCCGAACCGTTCGGGCAGGCGGCCACACAAGCGCCACAGCCGATGCAGGCCGCGCCGTCCATCGCGTGGTCGGCGATGTGCTTGGGAACGGGGATTTCGTTGGCGTCCGGGGCTGAGCCGGTGCGCGCCGTGATGAAGCCGCCCGCCTGGATGACTTTGTCAAACGCGCCGCGGTCGACCACGAGGTCCTTCACCACTGGGAACGCCTTGGCGCGCCACGGTTCGATGGTGACGGTGTCGCCGTCTTTAAAGTGGCGCATGTGCAACTGGCAAACGGTGGTCGCGCGCTCCGGGCCGTGGGCCTGGCCGTTGACGACGAGCGAGCACATGCCGCAGATGCCTTCGCGGCAATCGTGGTCGAAGGCAACGGGTTCCTCTCCCTTCTCGACGAGTTGCTCGTTCAGGATGTCGAGCATCTCCAGGAAGGACGAATCCGAGTGAACTTCGGGCAACTCGTAGCTTTGGAATTGGCCCTTGGTGTCGGAGTTCTTCTGTCGCCAGATTTTGAGGTGAAGCTTCATGGCAGAGATTAAAAATTAAAGATTAACAATTAAAGAACCGGGAACGGATGAACTGAAGACTGACTAACTGAGCTTACTTATAACTCCGGGTTGCCATGTGGACTTCTTCGTAGGTGAGGGACTCCTTGTGGAGCTTCGGTTCGGTGTCGTCGCCTTGGTATTCCCAGACGCCGACGAAGGCGAATTTGTCGTCGTCGCGCTTGGCTTCACCTTCGGAGATCAGGCCGCTTTTGACCTCGGGGTCATCGGGCATGGATTGGTGCTCCACGCGGAAGTGGCCGCCGCAGGACTCCTCACGCATGAGGGCGTCGCGGCAAAGCAGTTCGCCGAATTCGAGGAAGTCGGCCACGCGGCCGGCGCGTTCGAGTTCCTGATTGAGGCCATCGCCTTCGCCCACGACGCGGACGCGGGTCCAGAATTCTTTGCGCAGGGCCTGGATTTCCTTGATGGCGGCTTCGAGATCGGCCTTCTTGCGCGCCATGCCGCACTTGTCCCACATGATTTTGCCGAGGCGTTGGTGGAAACTGCGGGGGGATTCGTCACCCTTGATGGAAAGGAGCTTTTCAACCCGGTCGCGCACGGCCTTTTCGGCTTCGTCGAAGGCGGGGTCTGCCGTGGTGACTTTGCCCGCGCTGGCGAGGCCTTGCTGGCCGAGGTAGTTGCCAAGGGTGTAAGGCAAAACGAAGTAACC
>JBNNDZ010000204.1:0-4386 GCA_050285865.1 Puniceicoccales bacterium | reverse complement strand
TGCAAAGCGTTTCAGGGCTTAAACGGACGAGGGGTGGGAGCCCGCATCAAGGCCAGCACCAACGGCCCAGGTCACGGGGTTCGCGAGGCAAACAGCTTAATACGCAACTGATGTTACTGTTAGCTGGTCGACTTACTCCGGTGCCTTTACGGGCTCTTTGCCGTAGTCCCAGAGGCCGTCTTCTTTAATCTTTTTGGCGACCAGTTCCGGGACCTCTGACTCCCAGGAGTCGTCGCCATCTTGAATGCGGCGAATGACGTCGCGGGAGAAGATGCTGAGGACTTCCTGGTTGGCACCGAGCACGGGTGAGAGGTAGTTGTTCTCCAGCAGATACTGGTAAAGGTGGCGCAGGTGGTTTTTCACGCGGAGGTTATCCGCAGTGATGAGCATGTTGTGCTCGAAGCTGGCCGTGGTGTCGCGGAGTTTATCGCCTTCGCCGGCGAGGTAAGCGTGATAGCCCGAGCCCTTCATCGGGTAGATGTAGAGCTTTACGTTTTCCTTAAACAAGCGGCCGAAGGATTCCAGAATGCCGCCGTCGAGGTGTTGATAATATTCCTCGTTGAAAATGGCCTGGAGGTGGTTGATGCCGAGCACGAGCGCGACCATGCGGTCTGTGTAGCGCCGGAAGTAAGCCGAGAGGCGGTAATACTCCTGGTAATTGGAAACCAGCACGGGATAGCCGAGGGCATTGATGGTGTCCACCCGGGCAAGGAAGTCGTCGTAGTCGATGGCCTGGCCCCCGGCGAGGAGGTTCTTCATCGTGATTTCGAATAGCGGCATCACGGTTTCGTCACGGACGGCTTCTTCCTGCACGAATTGCCCACCAGCGCAGGTAATCATGTCTACATTGACGTGGGTCACCGGGCGGAACGAGCCGCGTTCGACGATTATCGCTTTCTTGTAGAAGGCCTCCATCGGCAGGAGGAAATTACCCAGCGTGTCGAAAAGCACGGCGTTGGTCAGGCCGTTTTCTACCAGCTTGAGGCCGACCACGCGGTTGTCGAGGTGCTCAAACTTCGGGCCGATGAACTCCAGCATGTCGACCTCGATGCGCTCGTCTTCGATGTGGTCGAGGAGGGACGGGATGAAGCGGTCGAGGTCGTAATGATAAACCAATGCCGCCCAGATGAAATTAACCCCGAAAGTGCCCATGGCGTCCTGTTGAGCTTGGGCGGTTTTTTCCAGCAAACGCACGTGGACGAGGATGTCGTGCGGTTCACCACCTGGGGTTAGCTGGAAACGCATTCCCATCCAGCCATGCCCGGGCTTTTTATTTGTATAGCTGGCGGTGGCGACGGTGTTGGCGTAAACGAAAAAGGTGGTATCCTGGCCGCGGTCGGCATCTAAACGCTCAAGCAAAAGGCCATACTCGTGGTTTAGCATTTGGACGCAGCGCTCGCGTGAAACGTAGCGTGCAGCTTTGCCGTAAATGGAGTCGCTGAACTTCATGTCGTAGGCCGACATGCTCTTGGCGATGGTTCCGGCGGCACCGCCAGCCTTGAAGAAATGACGGGCAACTTCCTGCCCGGCACCGATCTCGGCAAATGTCCCATAGACGTCCTGATCGAGGTTTACGAGCAGCGCCTTGCGGTTTGTTGTCAGTTCGGAGGTGGGCATTTCCGGATTTTTCATAGCGGCGGGGACGGTAGCAGGATTCAGACCGCGCAATCAACCGGTAATCTCTACGTTACGCAGTTGTTTCGGTATTATTGTCCTTCGGTGAGGATTGCCAAATGGATACGGGAGCGTAAGGTGTGGCTTTATTCAATGAAGGATTTTCTTAAAATTGTTGTCGGTAGCTTAACTGCGCAGGTCATCATCGCCTGTTCCATGGTGCTGATTGGGCTCGGGTTTCTGGTCATGCTGGCCACCTCGGGTGCTGAAGAGCCGGTGAGGCTGGAGAAGGGCACCGTCCTAGTGGTCGATATGTGGGCGAACATCAGTGATTCGCCGCCCTCGGAATCCTTGTCCGATGCTGTGAGCGAAGCGCTGGAGGGAACTCACACGCCGAACTACTACCTGTTGGAGCTGATTGACGGCATTGAGCGTGCGGCGGACGATGACAAGGTCGACGCGCTATTGCTCCATGGAAACCTGCTCCCGGTCGGCTACGGCTCGGGCCTGGCAACAATTGCTGAGGTTCGTGATGCGTTGCAGACATTCAAAAAGAGCGGGAAGCCGATCTACGCCTACATCGTGCATCCTGGCATTGGAGATTATTACCTGATGTCGATTGCGGACCGCATTTACATGAACCCGTTTGGCCTCGTTTCGCTGAATGGTTTGTCCGCGGAGGGGATTTATTTTGGGGATGCTTTTGAAAAATACGGTATTGGCGTGCAGGCCACCAAGGTGGGTAAATACAAGTCGGCGGTGGAGACCTTTACCGGTAATTCCATGAGCCCGGCGGACCGTGAACAGTTGGCTGAGCTCATTGGCGATTTATGGACCGAGATCGTGGACGAGGTCGCAGCGGCGAGGGGGCTTGAAGCCAGCGAACTGGCTGCCATTTGCAATGACCCTGGTTTTTTCGAATCCGAGCAGGCACTCGAAGTGGGATTGGTGGACCGATTGGCGTATTTCGACGAAGTCATCGACGAATTGGAAATCGAGCATTCTTACGATCCCTACATCGATTCGTTTGTGCAGATGGCGATGTCGGACTATATCGGCAGCTATGGATTCCGGGCCAACGGTGCGCCGTTGTGGCCGGGCGACGAACAAGTCGCCGTGGTCTATGCTGAGGGAGAAATCGTCGATGGCGAGGGGTTCCCGGATCAGATTGGCGGAGACCGGCTCGCACGCGAGCTACGCAGCCTGCGTGAGGACGACAACGTTCGCGCGATCGTATTGCGGGTAAACAGCCCGGGAGGCAGTGCGATTGCCTCGGAAATGATTCAACGTGAAGTCCGCGAGGCGTCCAAGATCAAGCCCGTGGTGGTTTCGATGGGCAGTCTGGCGGCAAGCGGCGGTTACTGGATTTCCGCCTATGCAGACCGAATTTATGCGGAGCCGGCCACGATTACGGGCTCTATCGGTGTGTTTGGGCTGATCCCGAATTTCAAGAAGCTCGCCAACGACCACGGTGTAACCTTCGACGGCGTGAAAACCAATCAGTACGCTGATTTGTTCACGGTTAGTCGTCCCAAGACCGATGAAGAAATGGCGCTGATCCAGCAGTTTACGGACTATCTATACGAGGAGTTCATCCGCAAGGTGTCCGAGGGCCGCAATATGCCATTGGAAGAAGTGCAGGAGATTGCGCAGGGCCGCGTTTGGAGTGGGCTCGATGCGCAGAAACTGGGCTTGGTGGATGAACTGGGCGGTCTTGAGGCGGCGATTCATTATGCCGTGGAAGCCGCTGATCTCAGCGACAACTGGGAAATCGTTCAAGTGCCTGAGGAGCTTTCGCTGGCCGAATCGATTACGATGCTCTTGGAGAAAACGCCGGGTGCCGCGCCCGTGGTCCGCCAGTCGGATGACTTGGTGAGCAGCGCAATTGCACGCCTGCAAACGGAACTCAAGGCAATGCGGTCATTCAACGACCCGCGCGGCGTATACGCCCGTTTGCCGTTCTCGCTGGAAATTCAGTAAGGCAGGGTTCGTTTTTGGCCCAATTCGCTTGGGCCTAAAATTACTTGCTGGCTTGTGAGGGGATGCCGCCTTCGCTGGCTTCGATGTTCAGCGTACCAATTTCAACGGTGATCTCCTCGTGGCGCTGAAGGGCGATGGCCTTGGCGTTGAACTCGCCCTCGGCATACTCAACCGGGCGGGTTGGAGAAACGCGCCAAAGCACATTGACCGAATCCGGCAAATCGACTTCAGATGTGGTTTCGTAAATCTGACCGAGGATGTCGAACACATCGACCTCAAAGCCTTGCTGGAAAAGGAACTCCTTGTTGATAACCACTGCTGAGCGGTGGCTGTAGCTGTCGACCTCGCCAATGTAATCGATGCCGAACAGGTATTGGCTGCTGGCTGGCTTTAAGCGGCCCAGGAAGTTCTTTTGGTCTTCGAGCGTAAGCTTAAGTGGTGCCGCGATTTTTGGCTCGGCCTTCACGGTGGGTTCGGGCTTGGAAGCGGGCTCCGGCTTGGCTTCAGCAACAGCTTCGGTGGCTTCGCTCGCCGCGTCATCGGTGGATTTGGTAGCGACAGTCGTGTCGGTGGATGCAGATTCACTGGCCGTTTCGGTGGCTTGCTCCGCACTTTCCGCGGGCTTATCCGCCGCGGCGACGGTTGTATCGGCGGCGGGTGCTGTTTTGCTGGCTTCTGCCTTGATGCTGCCCAGGCCGAGCAGTTCGCTATTTTCGGAGGAACTGGGGAACAACGCGACGGTTTGCGCAATGAGTTCACCGGTCTTCAAATCAATCGCGTAGAGCGAGTAGA
>JBNNDZ010000203.1:0-5099 GCA_050285865.1 Puniceicoccales bacterium | reverse complement strand
CGTGACGAAGTTCTTGAAAATGGGTCAGAGTGAGACCTGTCTTTATCCGTGAAATCCGTGGTTAAAGAAATCCGAACTTATGGCGGTTGAATTTAAAGACTACTACAAGACCCTCGGGGTGAAATCCGATGCGGGTGCCGACGAAAATAAAAAGGCATTCCGCAAACTTGCGCGTGCCCATCACCCGGACCACGCCAAGCCGGAAGATCGCGAAAAGGCCGAGGAGAAATTTAAGGAAATCAACGAAGCTTACGATGTCCTCGGCGACGCTGAAAAGCGCAGTAAATACGATCAGCTCGGTGCGAACTGGCAACAGTACGAGCACGCGGGCGCGGGGCGTGGCTATGGTGCGCCCGGTGGCGGCTTTCGCCAGCATCGAACGGGGCCCGGCGGCTACGAGTTTCACTTTGGCGGAACCGGCTTCAGTGACTTTTTTGAGCAGTTCTTTGGCGGCGCGGGCGGTGATCCATTCGCTGGCGGGATGGGGCGGGGGCGTTCGGCTCAACCGCCTCGTGGCCAGGACCTCGAAGCGGAAATTTTGGTCCAACTTGACGAGGCCTACCGCGGCGCGGAACGGACGATTCGCCTGGAGCGCGTCGACCCGCAAACGGGCGAAGCCAAGGAGCAAAGCTACCGGGTGAAGATTCCGGCGGGCGTGAAGTCTGGCCAACGCATTCGCTTGGGCGGGCAGGGCGGTTCAGCGGGTGGTTTCTCCGGTGACCTCTTTTTAAAGGTTCGACTGGCCCCACACCCCGATTTCGAAGTGAAGGGTTCCGACCTGCATCACGCGCTCGAATTGCGCGCTTGGGAAGCCGCACTCGGTGCCTCGCGGGAGATTCCGTTGCCCGGTGGCAAGCGCGTGCGCATCACGGTTCCGTCCGGAGCGAAGTCCGGCGAGCGGGTACGTCTGCGTGGTCTTGGTCTGCCCGCAAAGGGTGGCCCGGGGGACCTTTTTGTCGAATACACGATTATCGCGCCGAAGCCGAAATCCGACGCGGAGCGTCAGCTCTGGGAGAAGTTGCGCGCCATCAATGAGGCATAGCATTCGACTCCAACGAGAAGCCGCGTAAATTACCGTGGCTTGAGCACAAGGTAGGCGACTTGGCTGCCGCGCTCGACTTCGACCAAGGTTTTCTTGGGCGAATCGACCCAAGCATTGTAGGCGGCTTCCATGGCATCAAGCGAATCGATGTCGGCGTCGCCAACTTTCAGGATAATGTCTCCGGAGTGCATGCCTGCTTCGGCGGCCGGGTAACCGGCTTGTACGCCCATGACGCGGACGCCGTCCGTGCTTTTCAGCTTTTCTTCGCGGGCAACTGCCTTGGAGATTCGCTGCACGCTGACGCCCCATTTTTCGTAGGCGGCCATGCCGCCGACGCGACTTTCGAGGGGTTCGGTGGTCAAACGCTCGGTTTGGGAGTCGGCGTTGCGGCGGACTTCGAGCTCAATGGGGCTGCCAACGGGGCGATTCGCAATCGCGTCCTGAATCGCCGGAAGTTGCTCAGGAAAGCGGCCGTCGACGGCTTGCCCATCCACGCTCAGGATGATGTCGCCCGCACGCAAACCGGCGCTGTCGGCCGGGGATCCGGGGTCGACGCTTTGCACGAGCACGCCTTGGTTGGCCTCTAACTGAAAGAAGTTTTCGAGGTCCTGTAGCGCGCCCGGTGTCAAGCCGATGTAGCTCCGTGCCACCGACTCATTTTCCACGAGTTCGTGCAGAACGCGGCGGGCGATGTCACTGGGAACGGCGAAGGCGAGGTTGTTTGCACCGAGGTAGGCGCGGGTGTTGATGCCGATGACTTTGCCGTTGGGCAAGACGAGCGGCCCGCCGCTGTTGCCTGGATTGATCGCGGCGTCGGTTTGCAGCCACGTGTTGAAGTTCCCCGTTTCATAGCCGGACCCCACGGTGCGGCCTTCGAAGTAGCGATTGGTGTTGGAAATGATGCCACGTGACACAGTGCGGGTTAATCCGTTGGGCGTGCCGACGGCATAAACGGTTTGGCCGGGCTTGAGTTGTGCGCTGTCGCCAAATTCCGCATGTGAGAAATCCAGGCCGCGCTCGGCGATTTCTTCCTGGTCGAGCTGAACGACGGCAAGGTCTGTCCAGTGGTCCCAGCCGAGAAGGGTCGCCGGGACGCGTTCCAGGCTGTTCAACGTTACGGAAATGCGTTCTGCGTAGGGGTTTACGACGTGGGCGTTGGTCAAAATCACCCCGTCTTCGGTCATGATGACACCGCTACCGACGCCACGAGCCGTGCGCTTGGCCCCATTCTCAAAGGTGGTTTCCCAGACATCGAGGCGCACCACGCTGTTGAGCAGGCGGTCGAATTCCGTGCGGTCGGCGTCAAGGTCCTGAGCTTGCAGGGATAGTGTAAATGCGAGTGTTGTGACTGCCCACAGCAAGTGGGCCGGCAAACTGTTTCGCGTCACCGACGCAACAAATTTGAAAGACATGCGGGGTTACCATGATGGCATTCCGGCGGGACGCAAGCCGTTCGTTTTTGAACAAACTTCGATATTGACCCGCGCGTGCGGGATGCATTCATTTATCCCTTTGCTGATGCCGGGTTAGCTCAGCTGGTAGAGCGACTCATTCGTAATGAGTAGGTCGTCGGTTCAAATCCGATACCCGGCTCCATTTCTCGCAAGGGCGTGAAATAGCGACATTGAATTCGCTTAATGGGTAATGCCGTAAATTAGATTGCGCGATACTCCGAATGCCTACTTACTTTGGGCGCTGTTATGAACGTCCGTTTCTCTCTTGCTGCTGCACTAGCTGCGTTGTTCCTGGCTGGATGCCCGGAGAAGAATGAATTTGTGGAGCCACCGCCCCCTACGGTGACTGTTGCGGTGGTGGAGCCATCCACGGTGACTGCCTACGACACGCAACCCGGTCAGCTCGCGGCGATGGAGTCGGTGGATATCGTTGCGCGTGTGACGGGCTTCCTGGAGAGCAAAGACTTCGAATCCGGCGTGGTTGTCGATGCAGGCAAGTTGCTCTTCACGATCGATTCGGCAGAGTTTACGGCAAATGTTCAGGCCGCTGACGCCCGCCTGGCCAGTGCAACGGCGAAACGCGAACTGGCGAAGACCACCTACGAGCGTAACCGCGAGCTTTTTGCAACGCAGGCGATTTCCGAGTTGGAGCTTTTGCAGTCCGAGGCCGATTACGACCTAACCAAGGGCGGAGTTGAAGAGGCCGAGGCGTCGCTGGAGCGCGCCAAGCTCGACTTGAGCTATACGCAGATCAAGTCACCGATTGAGGGCCGCGTGGCACGAGAGTTGGTGACGGTTGGAAACCTGGTGGGGCCGGGCGAGAATGCCAAGCTGACCTCGGTTGTCAGCCTCGATCCAATTTATTTCTACTTCAACGCGGACGAACGCATGTTCTTGAAATACCAGAAGCTCGATCGCGAACTGAAAGAAGCGCGCTCGGATGCGAAAATTCCCGTAACGCTCGAGTTGGCGAACGGCGAAATTTACTCCGAAGAAGGAGAGGTAGACTACGCGAGCAATCACATCGACGTTGATACCGGCACGATTGAGATCCGCGCCATCTTCCCGAATCCGGACAAGATTCTTTTCCCGGGGATGTTCGGCAATGTGCGCTTCGCACAAGTCCTCAAGGATGTCGTCGTGGTGCCCGAGCAGGTGATTCAGAAGGACCTCGCTGGTGACTTTGTCTTGGTCGTGGATGACAGCGACGTTGTTGAAGCCAAATACGTCAAAAAGGGGCCTCGGGTTGAGGAGGGTATCGTGCTGAACGAAGGACTCGAACCGGGTGCCCGGTTGATAGTCAACGGCATCCAGAAAGCCCGCCCGGGCGCGAAGGTAAATGCGGAAACACAAACCGCAGAATAAAGCAGCGCCATGATTAGCCACTTCTTTATTCGCCGTCCCATTTTCGCCGCGGTCATTTCCATCGTGATCATGCTGCTGGGGGCACTGGCGTTGGTTTCGCTGCCGGTGGAACGCTACCCGGAGGTCGCTCCGCCGCAGATCACCATTTCCGCCCTCTACCCGGGAGCCAATGCCCAGACGGTTGCTGATACCGTCGCCTCGCCGATTGAGCAGGAGGTCAACGGCGTGGAAAACATGATTTACATGTCCAGCGTATCGGCCAACGACGGTACGATGAGTCTCACCGTCACGTTCGAGACCGGGGTCGATCAGGACATGGCGAACGTGTTGACTCAGAACCGTGTGACCAAGGCGCAGTCGCAGTTGCCCATTGAGGCACAGCGCATGGGGGTGACGGTTAAAAAGAAGTCGCCGGTGGCCAATATGTATGTCGCGATCACCTCGCCGGATGGCCGCTACGATGACGTTTTCCTCTCCAATTATCTCGACTTGCGGATTAAAGATGAAATCGCCCGTGTGGCCGGGGTGGGTGAAGTGCAGACATTCGGCGTTGGAAAATACTCCATGCGCATCTGGCTCGATCCCCAGAAGATGACATCTCGCCGCGTTACGGTGGACGAGATTATCCAGGCAGTGCAGGAGCAAAATGTGCAAGTGGCCGCTGGCTCGATTGGGGAACCGCCCGCGCCACCCGGTCAGCCGTTTCAGTTGACGATTAACGTTGAAGGACGTCTCGTCGACCCCGCCGATTTTGCCGAGATCATCATTCGTTCCTCCGCGGAGGGTGGTGCGCTGCGCGTTAAGGACGTCGCACGGGTGGAGATCGGGGCGGAAAATTACCGTCTGGGAGCAAGCTTCAATGGGCAGGATTGTGCGGCATTTGCGATTTATCAAATCCCTGGTGCGAACGCGATTAACGTTGTGGATGGCGTGAAGGGCAAACTCGAGGAGCTCGCAAGCGGCTTCCCGCAGGGCGTGGCTTACGAAATCGTTTACGACGACTCCGTTGCGATTCGCGCCTCGATCGATGAGGTGGTGGAAACACTGTTTATCACTCTGGTGCTCGTGGTTTTCACGGTCTGGATTTTCCTACAAAATTTCCGCGCTACGCTGATCCCCTCGCTGACGATCCCGGTTTCGTTGATCGGCACGTTTGCGGCGATGGCGGTGCTCGGTTTCTCCATCAACACGCTGACTCTGTTTGGGCTGGTGCTGGTAATCGGTATCGTGGTGGACGA
>JBNNDZ010000202.1:0-5002 GCA_050285865.1 Puniceicoccales bacterium | reverse complement strand
GGTGCAGGCACGTGGTTGGTCGGGAACCAGCAAATGAATTTCTCCGGCGTGGCGGGCAATGACCTTCATCAGTTCCGATGCCCGGTAGGCTCCGAGTGTGCCGCATAGGATGACGGGCTTGCGGCCAGTTTCCGCGATGTGGCGGGCAAGATTTCCGTCGAGTGCTTGTCCGCCTTCGGCATTGTGGGCGGCCTCCAGGATGAGGGTGCGTCCATCGGCCAGTATCAGCGATTGCCACCGACCCGCCCAGTCGACTTGCATCAATGCGTTGCGGGCGGAGGCTGCGTCGAATGGGAGTGTGGCGGAAGCACAGCGGGCAGCGAGCAGGGCAGTCGCGGCGTTGGTGCGTTGGTGGTCGCCGAGGAGATTGCTTTCCGGGTAGTTACTGAGGTCATCGCCAAATGCATCCGCGATGCTGTGAATTGCGCTGCCACGTTCCGTTGCGATGCGGCGAACTTCCGATTCGGCTTCAGCGGGCAGTCGACCGATAACGACCGGCTTGCCGGGTTTGATGATGCCCGCCTTCTCCCGTGCAATTTCGGTGAGCGTGTTGCCGAGTTGTTCCTGATGATCGAGGCCAATGGTGGTGATGACACTGACTTCCGGCGTGATGACATTCGTGGAATCCAGCCGTCCACCCAGCCCGGTTTCAAGGATACCCACTTCGACGTTTTGCATGGCAAAGTGCTCGAACGCCATGGCGGTCATGAACTCGAAAAAGGTGGGGTGGTCGGCTTCGTCGTGCGTTGCCAGTTGTTCGGCAACCGGGCGTAATTTCGCGACCCAGTCGACAATTTGCTGATCGGTGATGGGGACCCGGTTTACTTGGATGCGCTCGCCGAGGTGGACCAAGTGGGGAGAAGTAAACAGTCCGGTTTTCAGCCCCGCCTGGCGGTAGATGGACTCCAGCATCGCGCAGACGGAGCCCTTTCCGTTGGTTCCGGCAACATGGATAATGGGGAACTTCCGGTCGGGGTGGTCGAGTGCTTTATTGAAATCGGCCATGCGCTCGATGCCGAGCTTAGCACCGCGGTTGCGCAGCGCGTAAAGGTAGTCCTGAACTTCGCCAATGTTGGGCATGGTGTACTTTAACACGGCTGCTAATTGGCGAAGCAAGTCCGCTTTTTGGTCGGGCAGTTTTGCATTGGCTGCTTGCGTCACCGTGCAAACTTACGCTTTGTTTATGTAATGTTGTACCGAAAAACCCTTATCCTGATTGCCCTGGTTTCGTTTTTTGCCTGCGGATTGCATGCAGAGACCTATAAAGTACTGGGAGTTGGCAATAGTTTTACCCGCAACGCCACAAAGTACCTGGATGACATCTTTGAGTCCGATGCGGACAATAAAGGCGTCATCGGATTGGCCTACATTGGTGGTTGCTCGCTGGAACGCCATGCGCAACTCATCAAGGAGCATGAGGCCGATGCTACAACTGGGCGGAAGTATGATTTCACGATCAATGGTAAGCCGCAGGGCAAAGGTGTCTCGCTGAAGGAGATGCTTCTCGCTGAAGAGTGGGAGTACATCACGATCCAGCAGGTTAGCACTCAGAGCTACAAGCCAGAGACATTTGAGCCTCACGCCAGCGAGCTCATCGCGTACATCCGCCAGTTCCGCCCAGACGCGGAGATCATCGTGCATGAAACGTGGTCGCACAGCGTAAACAGTTACCGCGCCAAGAAAGGGAAGCTCGATCCGGACGAAATGTATACCAAGCTTCATGCGAACTACGCCAAGCTGGCAAATGACTATGGTATGCGCATCATTCCGGTGGGCACGGCATTCGAGAATGCTCGGGCTACGGAAATGTGGGACCTCCAGCCGGACGGCTTCGACCCCAAGAATAACGACCTCGTTTACCCGGAAGATAAAGACAACCTGCCCGATATGTCCAAGAGTCTGACGGCTGACTACAGCTGGGGTAAAAACAAGGAAGGCGAGTGGAATGTGCGCTCAGATGGCTTCCATGCGAACTCCGCAGGTGAGTATCTTGGTGCCCTGGTTTGGTATGAGTTCTTTACCGGCAAGGATGCGCGTAACGTTACTTATCAACCCAAGAACTTGTCCAATGCCCAAGCTGAATCGTTGCGCGAAGTCGCTTACGAAACGATGGCTGGTGCAGTTCCCGTTGAAGTGCAGTAATCTTCTGACTGCGCACAAAAAAACGGCTCCCTTTTGGGAGCCGTTGGAGAAAATCTCGAACCCTTAAGCCGAAAGCTTAGGGGTTTACTTCGACCATTTCGACATCGAAGATCAAGGTGCCGTTCGGCGGGATGGCGCTGCCGCGAGGCGGGTTCGGGCCATAGCCGAGGTCGCCGGGGATGTAGAGCTTTACCTTGCCGCCGGGGCCGACGAGTTGAACGCCTTCACCGAAGCCCTTAACAACGCCGCCGACAGGGAAGGTGGCAGGTTGACCGCGCTTGTAGGAGCTGTCGAACTCAGTGCCGTCCACGAGGGTGCCCTTGTAGTGCACCTTGACGGAGTCTTCCGGACCTGCACGCTCCGAACCACCTTCTTCGATGATTTCGTAGTAAAGGCCGGTCGGGCTTTGCTTTACATTTGGGTTTTCCTTGAGTGATGCAAAGAATTCATCGGACTTCTTTGCCTGCTTTTCGGTCACGCGCTGCTGCAGGTAGTTCTGGACTTCGCGTGCCATGGTTGCAGGGTCTTCGGGGCCGTCTTTGCCTTCGAGGGCGTTTTGAACGCCACGCATGAACGCCTTTTGTTCGTCTGCGTTAAGGTCGAGGGCTTGGGTATTTTGGGCCAGGAACCAGCCGTAGGTTTCAATCATGTCGTTGGGTGTTGGTTTCGCTGCTCCGGCACCCGAGTCCTGGGCTTGCGCTGCAAAGGGCAGTGCAACCGAGATCAGGGCCGCCGCCGCGAGGTGACGTAGGTGGTTTTTGATCATAAGCGCGCGATAGTTGATTTTAGTGATGGAAGGTCAATGTAATTAGACAGAGTGAGAGTGGGGTAGAAATGGGAAGTGACTGATAGGTAAGCAGTTTTCAGAAAATGTTCAATCGAGCATCGGATTCGATGCCCGGCCCCCATCGCTCCCTTCAGTTCTGCCTTTTATCTACTGCTCCACGAGGGCGAGCATGGCATCGTAGTCGAGGTCGCTAAGGCGGTTGACCCGCATGTGCGCATCTTCGAGCTCGTCAAGGGTGTGTGTGGTGGCGACGCCCACGACTTTCATGCCGCCGCGTAGGCCAGCTTCGATACCATAGTGGGCGTCTTCGAACACGAGACACCGTGCGGGCTCGCGGTTGATTTTTTGAGCAGCGATCAGGAAGACTTCCGGATCCGGTTTGCCGTGGGAGACATCTTCGGCCGCCGTAATGTCCTGAAAATATTCCGTGACGCCCAGTGCCGCCATGACGGTTTCCGCGTTGATGCGCGGCGTGGAAGTGCCCACTACACAGGGGATTTGCTTTTCCTTGAAGAATGCCAACAACTCACGAACGCCAGGCAATGCTTCAATACCTTCCCGCTGGATGATTTCACGGTAGAGCTCTTCTTTGCGGGCGCCAAGGGCCTCGATCTCGTCGTGATCGTGCGTCCAATTGAGTAGATTGGGGATGATGAACTGGTTTTTGCGACCAAAGCCTTTGATGAAGTGATCGGGTGGGAGGTAGAGTCCTTTTTCCTCGGCCAGCATTTCCCAACTGCGTTCATGCGCGGTGGAGGAGTCGATGACGACGCCGTCCCAGTCAAATATCGCCCCAATGTTCATGCCGCAATGGGTTAGCGCCCCGGAGGCGTTGGGGCTAGATTAAAATGCGGATCAGGTTGGGGCGCGTTTGTCTTCAACCATGACGTGGCGTCTGGAACCTGTCCGAAAGTTCCAATGCAAAGGCTTGCGGCGCGGAGGTAGACTGTTTCAGAATCGGCGGCTTAAGAAACCGAATCGCTTAGTATCCCCCGTTATGTTTGAACAAGCTAAAGAGCAATACGCCGAACTTGGCGTGGACGTAGAAAAAGCACTCGAAGTCATGGCTTCGACTCCGATCTCACTGCACTGTTGGCAAGGGGACGATGTCGGTGGGTTTGAAGGCGATTCGGGCGAGCTAGGCAGTGGCCTGGCCGTTACCGGTAACTACGCAGGCAAAGCGCGTTCACTGGATGAATTGCGTCAGGACATCGAAGAAGTGCTGAAGCTTCTGCCCGGTGACCACCGATTGAATTTGCACGCCATCTACGGCGATTTTCGCGGGAAAAAAGTCGACCGCGACGAGATCACTCCGGACCATTTCCACAGCTGGTTTGAATGGTGCAAGCAGCACAACCTCGGCATGGATTTTAACCCGAGCTGCTTCTCGCACCCGAAGGCGGCTGACGGTTTGACGCTGAGCTCGCCAGATCAGGGAATCCGCGATTTCTGGATCGCCCACTGTCAGGCCAGCCGCAAGATTGGCGCGGCCGCAGGTGAAGCGCTCGGCTCGCCTTGCGTGACCAATGTCTGGGTCCCGGATGGCATGAAAGACCTGCCCGCTGACCGCCTCGGTTTCCGTCAGCGTTTGGAGCAAAGCCTCGACCAGGTGTTCGCAGAGAAACTTAATCCGGCACACCATATTGATGCCGTTGAGAGCAAGCTGTTCGGCATCGGCTCGGAAAGTTTCGTGGTTGGCTCACACGAGTTCTACATGGGCTACGCGATGAAGAACGGCACGGCGCTTTGCCTCGATGCCGGGCATTTCCACCCGACCGAAGGCATTGCCGACAAGGTTTCGTCCGTTTCGATGTTTGTTGACCAGTTGTTGCTCCACGTGTCACGGGGTGTTCGTTGGGACAGCGATCACGTGGTGCTGGTGGATGATGCGACGCAGGCCATCATGCAGGAGCTGGTGCGCTGCGATATGCTGGGCCGCACGCACATCGGTTTGGATTTCTTTGATGCCTCGATCAACCGTATCGGCGCGTGGGTCATCGGCACACGTGCAGCGCAAAAGAGCCTGTTGTTGGCTCTCCTGGAGCCACGTGAGAAACTTCGCGCTGCTGAAGC
>JBNNDZ010000201.1:0-14044 GCA_050285865.1 Puniceicoccales bacterium | reverse complement strand
AGCGCCTTGGCGGTGAGTGTTTGCTCCGAGCCATCGCGAATGATGCGGATGGTGACGTCCTCGTTGCGGTGGGCATCAAGGATATCGCCAATCTGTGGAATGCTGTAAACGGGTTGGTCGGCGACCGTCAAAATCTTGTCTCCAGCGGTGAGGCCTGCACGGGCGGCAGGGGAGTTGGGGGCGACGCCGCCGACGGTCATCGGGTCAGTCGCGCGGATGCCAATTGCCCGCATTTTGTCACCCGAGGCGTCGTTAATGACCAACAGCGTGGGGTGGATGACAAAGTCTTTGGTTTCACCGTCGCGGTCGATGGTGAAGGTTGTTTCCGGTTCGCCTTCGGCGTTGCGGCCGGTGCCCAGCGCGACGAGTTCGGGGACTTGCTTGAAGCTCTTGACGGGCTTCCCGTCGATGGCCGTAATGACGTCACCTGCACGGAGACCTGCTTCCCAGGCGGGGCCTTCCACGCCGTTGTCCAGCGTCTCATACACGTAACCGATGCGGGCACTTTCGCCACCGGTGTAGGACGGGTAGCCGGTGTACCAACCGGCCAGTGCGACGATGACCGCGAGGATTAAATTGAAAAATGGCCCGGCGAAGGCGACATACATTTTGTCCGCATAGCTGATGGGCGGCAGGCTTTCCTGGGTATCGCCATCGCCTTCCAGGGCGCGCATTTCGGCGAGTTGGGGCAGGGCGACGTAGGCCCCGAACGGGATGGCGCAAATACAATATTCGACGCCGTCCTTGCCCTTCCAACTGATGAGCTTAGGCCCGAGGCCGAACAGCGAAAAGCGCTCCACCTTCATCCCGCGCCAGCGGGCGGCCAGGTAGTGGCCGAGTTCATGGACAATGATGGAGCCGTTGAAAAACAGGAGCACCAGGAAGATGCCCCAGGCGCTCTGGAAAAGGACTTCGAAAAAAGGCGTGGAGTTCACAATCGGGTGTTACGATAAGAGGTCCAGTTTGGACCACAGTTGAGCAGAAATGTTCACCCGCAATCGCGAGCCTTGGATTACTTGACTTCGCTAACCTTGAGCGCGTCCCACAGGCCCGCCAGCTTGAAGACTTTCTTCACGTCGGGTTGGACGTTGATGATTTCGAAACCACTGCGGCTCTTCAAGCGGTTGGCCGCCAGTACGATGCGCAGGAATGACGACGCAACGAAGGTGACGGCCATCAGGTCGAAAGTCAGCGTGCCTTCGGTATCCTCGACCGCCTGCATGACTTGGTCGTTCATGGCACCGCAAGCAGCGGCGTGGAGTTGGCCCTGGAATGCAATGACGCGTCCGCCATCGGTGTCATAAATAGAGTATTGGTCCGTCGGCATGATCGAGGGATTGTCAGGTGCTGGCGGGCGAAGGCAATAAGGAAGTTACCCGCGTGGCTCACCAGCGGGGGTGGAGGCCAGGGCTTGGGAGTCGCCCGCTTCGTCTTGAATCGCAATCCAGTCCGCCATGATGCGTAGGCCTTCACGAAGTTGGATGTCGAAGCTTGGGTCTTTTTCTTCGGCCTCTTCTTCGATACCTTGCGCGGCGATGAGCGCGTCGTGCTCTTCGTTCTGCTTAATGGTGACGTCGAGGAGGATTTCGTCGGAAATGAAATTCAGGTCGGCCAGTTCGTCGAAACGGGTTTCCATTTGGTCGCGGAATTCATTGTCCGTGGCACGGCGTTCGCGGCGTTCCTGCAGGTTAAGGGAGAATTCCTTCGTTTCCTGGCGGGTTTTGAACCAGTCGATGTTGCGTTGCAGGTAAACGAACTCTTCCAAGTCCTGCTGGCGCTGATGACTGCCAGCTTTGAGTTGGTCGACAATAGCTCCGTTGACCTCGAACTTTTCGGCTCCGGCGGACAGTTCGTAATCCCATTCGAGGGAGTCGATCGAGTCCCATGCCAGCGCATTGGGGAATTCGCCTTCGCCGACAGCGATGTATTCGTTGATTGACGGCAAAATGATGTCAGACTTCACGCCTTCGATCTGGGTTGAGGAGCCATCGGGCAAATAGTATTTCTGCACGGTGACCTTCGCCGCACCTTTGCGGGGACGCAGGGAGCTGAACCAGGAGCCGCCGCGGTTCATGTCGAAGACGGCTTGCACGGTGCCTTTACCGTGGGTTTCCTCGTCACCTACGATCAATGCGCGGCCGTGGTTTTTCAGGGCTCCGGCGGTAATTTCTGAAGCGGAGGCGCTGAAGCGGGAAACGAGCACCATGAGGGGGCCGTCCCAGGCGACCTTCGGGTCGTCATCGAGGAATTCCTGCACCTGGCCAACGTAGTCGCGGACCTGCACCACTGGGCCAACCGGGATAAACAGACCGGTCAGGCGGATGGCTTCGGAAAGCAGGCCGCCGCCATTGGCTCGCAGATCAAGCACGATGCCTTCCACGCCAATGTCCTTGAGCTTGTTGATCAGCTCTTCGACGTCGTCGGTGGTGCTGTTGTAGCCGGAGCCGGGCTCGCCGGAACCGTAAAATGCGGGCAGGTCGATTACACCGATCGGGATCGTGCGGTTGCCAACGGGCACTTCAAATACCTGAGCTTTGGCGAGCTTGGCGGTGAGTTTGATTTCGTCGCGGGTTAGCGTGATGGTTTTGCGGACGGATGGGTCACCTTCGCCGGGGCGAATCTTCAGGCGAACGGTGGTGCCCTTTTTGCCACGGATCATCTTCACGATTTTGGAAAGCTTCATGCCGATCACGTCGACCATTTCCCCGTCTTCGCCTTGGGCTACGCCGACGATCTGGTCCTCGGGTTTCAGCTTGCCGCTGCGCTCAGCCGGGCCCCCGGGGAGCAATTCGCGGATGGTGCAATAACCGTCGTCATCCGAGAGCACGGCACCAATGCCAACGAGCGAGTTGCGCATGGCGATGGAAAATTCCTCCAGCGTATCGGCGGACATGAACGTCGAGTGTGGATCATACTGATGAGTGAGGGCGGTCAGGTAAATTTCCTGCACGTCGATGGGCTCGATTTCCTGCACCCACTTGAGCAGGCGGTCGTAGCGTTTGGCGATGTTTTCGCGTGCTTCAACCAAGGCTTCTTCCAGCGTTTTGGGACCGTCTTCCGAGTCCGCTGAGCCATCCTCCTTAAATTCGAGCGATTCCGGGGTGTTTTTGGCGATTTCCGGGCTCAATTCGGTGAGGTCATCCAAGTCTGTGCCGGGTTCGAGCTGGGCCAGGAGCTCGTTGAGCATTTCAAACTGAAGGCGTCGCTCCCACAGGTCGTTGGCTTCGCTGACGCTCAATGGCCACTCGGCTTCGGAGCGATCCGGTGCGTAGGTGGTGGTGCCGTTGAAATCAAAAGGCTGCTCCAGTCGCTTTTGCACCCAGCCGACGCGGGCCTCGACGTTTTGGCGGAACTGAAGGAATATTTCAAATGCGGGCATCAGGTGGCCGCGACTGAGCATTTTGCCGAGACTCGGGCCGAAACGGTTTTGAAACTCCTGTAAGTTGCTTTCCAGGAAGAACATGCGCTGGGAATCCCAGTCGGTCATGTAATCCTCGATGAACTTGTCGTTGTCGAGTTCATCAATGCTCTGGCCGAGATAATGGCTGCTCTCAAGGCGGTCGACGACTTCTTTGGTCTCGTCCCGCATGGTAGAGGTGGTCTGGAAAAGGGCAACATCCACCGCCTCCGCAAAGGCGCTCACGGTGCCCAGCGTCAGCGCTGCGATGGCCCAAAGGGCGGCTTTGAAGCTATTAGGGTATGTATTTCGCACGTTTAAAAATCTTTGGTTGGCTTTCGACCCGTCACGGGGAGCGATGTTTCATAATAAGTGGTTCCGCCCAACTGTCGAACCCGAACTTAAAGTTATCTCTGGTGGGCTATCCAATAAAGCGTTTTGCGGGCCAGAATAGTGAGAATCTTTCACGCGCGGTCATTCCTCACCGATGGCCATATGGGCTTCGTAACGTTGGCGGACGCCGGCGCGCCATTCGGCGAGGGTGTTCTCAAAAGATTCCGGGCTGGGCAAGTCCATGGATTCGGCGATCCAGTGGCGGTCGTCCTCGCTGGCCGGGAGGCTGTGGCGAGGCGTTTCCCCGCGCATTTGGAGGCGGTTTTCCAGGCGTCGCAGCCAGAAATAAGCGCGCTCCAGGTAGTGGGCGTCCGCGCGATCAATAATGCCGTACCAGGCGAGTTTCTCGTACGCGGCGAGCGTCGAGTGGGTCTGCAGAAATGGGTTTTTACCGCCGTGGGTCAGCAGTAGGGCGTGGGCGATGAACTCGATCTCGCGGATGCCGCCCGGGCCGGTCTTGATGTCGCGCTCCAGCTCACCGGCGGGGACTTCTTTTTCCGTGCGAACTTTTACGCTGGCCACTTCGCGGGTGATGTTGGTTGGGGCGTAGCGTGGGTAACGGAACGGGTTCATGTCTTCGAGGACTTCGTGGCCAAGCTCGGCGCAGCCCGCAACCGGGCGGCCTCGTAACCAGGCAAGTCGTTCCCAGGTTTGGCCATAGGTCCAGTAGTGGTCGGCGAGCCCCTCTACCGAGCGGGCAATCGGGCTGTGCTCGCCTTGTGGGCGGAGACGCAGGTCGAGGTAGTAGAGTGCGCCATCGGGGGAATTCGCGGTGAGGTCGCTGGCCAGGGCATGGAAAAAGCGATCATAGAATTCCCGGGTGGACAGCTCGGTTGCGGTCCCATCCTTCCGGCAGGGGCCATCTCCTTCGAAGGCGAAAATGAGGTCGAGGTCCGAACAAAAATTCAGTTCGCCCGCGCCCAGCTTACCGAGAGCAAAAATACAGTAGGTGGCGGGTTGACCGGTATGCGCGTAATAGGGGACGCCCAACTCGCGGGTCATTTCCGCATGTCGCCATTCGCAGAGACGGTGTAGGACGAATTCCGCCAGCAGGGTGAGCTCTTTCCAGCTCGATGCGACACTGGCCAGGCCGTTGAGTTCGCGGTAGGCAATGCGTAGTGACATGCGACGGCGAAAGCGTCTCAGCGCTTCCAGGGAAAAGCCATCACCGCGCTGCTCGCGTGACCACAGTTCTTCGAGAGCGCAGTAGCGAAAGTCAAAATCGCGGTTCTTGGGCTTGTCCAGCCAGTCAATCCAGTCCGGGTGCTGTTGCAACTGCTGGGCATAAAAGGGCGAGCTGGCCTGCAAACGCCGGATGCGTTTCTCCACGGACATAAAGAATGACTCTACCGACCGTTACTCTGCTGGAAAGGCGAAACTATTCACAATGGTGGAATTGATGCTGTAATGCCGTTCCTTCTTGGGGTGCCCATGGGTTTGTTACTGATTCTCTACGTTATTTTACATGGACATTTCAGGATATGCTTCAATTAAATTGGTGGCGGGAAGATCTACGCTGCTACTGATGAATATTTACTATTTGGAAGGCCAAGAAACTCGGGGTCCGTTCGACCGGACGGGATTCGTTCAACTCGTGCACAGCGGTGTTATTCAGCCGGATACGCTTGTTTATACCGAGAAGCTAGGGGCGTGGAAGTCCTACAGCGCGGCCTACTACGATCTCTTTCCTGAGTCGCGCCCAGCTTTTCCCATTGCCGCGCCGGCTCAGGGGCGCACGCGACCACCAGCAATTCCGCAAGTCGCATCGCATCCGGATGAGTCCGTTCCCACGCCGCCCCAGCAGCAGCAAGTGGAACCGGAATACGACGGCGATCATGGTCTCTTGGCGAGTCTGTTTGCCTTTTGGGCGCTTTACGGGAAGTGGGTAATCATCATTGCCGTGGTCAGCGCGCTGGCGTGGGGTGGTACGTGGATGGCGGAAAACCGCGAGCAGTGGATGGACAATGCCATCACCATGAAGGACAAGCAGTTTAAGACCGGCGAGGCGAAGTCTGCCGCGAAGAAGGCATCCAGGGAGTGGAAACGTGCGGCCAAACACTTGGCAGCGGAAAATTATGACAAAGCCTTGGAGGCCTATGAAGTGGGTTACGATCACGTAGATTTCGCCTGGCGCTTTCATCCCGATACCGAGATTAGCGACGGCGTGAAGGTGAAAGACTTGATCCGCGAGAGCGCGAAACCGTTCAATGAAGTCCTCAGTGGGGTTCACGCGGCGGTGTTGGAGCGCTATGCCAAGGGCGAGATCGACGGTGAAATGTATCAGGCGTTTCACAACCAGTTCGACCATGTCGTGCACAGTGACATCGATTCGGTCTGGAAAAAGAAAAAGGCTGAGGTGGATGCCGCCCGTGCGCGCTTTGCGAACAAGATTTTCCGTATCGAGTTCAATTTGGATCATCCCGATGGCAAAGATGCCGAGAATGAGGAGTATCTGCGGATTGCGGCTGCCATTGAGCAAGAAATCCGTGCCAAGGCGCAGGCTCCGAATGGTTACCGGGTGGAATTTGGTCCTCCGGCGGGGCAAATGGAGGATGCTGCGACCGTTTTATCAGCGAACGTTAATTTGGGCATGAGTTATACTCCCTATTACTTCGATCCTGGAAAGGGGCAGTCCTACAGCGGAATGGAAACCGATTTCGGTGAACGCCTCTACGGTCCGGAAGTCATTATCGTCAACGAGCTACACGTGCAGCTTTTGGGGTACGGTGACCGCGAGCGTTTGAATCGTAATGGCGTCAAAACCAATTGGGACCAGCACGCCCGCTACACTGCGCGGATCCCCGCCATTGATTACGTGAAGCTATCCAAGGACGCCGGTGAGGCTGAGCGGATTTTGGTAATGGCCAAGTATCAATCGGAAGTCACGCGCGACCTGATTAGGAAGGTCGAGGCGGACTTCAAGCTCCCTCCGCTTCAGACGTCGCTGGGCCAGTAACTGGCGTTTTGCGGTAGCATTCAGGATTGGGCGGTTTGGAGTTAAGTTGCTAGGCACACGCCGTGCGAGTCGTCTTTGACGATATGAATGCGCAAAGCATGAGGAGGGGCGCGCAAATTTATTAGAGTGAATTAGCCAACCCGCACAACCCGTTATTGGTTGCGGACAGCTTGAAACGCTGGAATCGCCATTGCCGCAAGCAGGCCGAAGAGCACCAATCCCACCAAAATCCAGACCACCAGAGGAGTCTTGTATTTAATATGCGGCGTCTTCTCGATGACGTCCTGATACTCTTCGGAAAAGACCATCTTGCCCTTTCGCGACCAGATCAGCCAGAGAATGTAGCCGTTTATCAGCGTGCCGATAGGAATATTGAGCAAGCCCAGACAGGCCAGAATGGTCGCCGGAATCCTGGTCCACCGCTTGAGTTTGCGGATGCCACGCGCAAGGAGGATGATGAGCACGCCGAGTACTGCATACAGCGCCATGAAAATGAGCATGAAGCTGTCATCGCCATTCGCCGCCATGCCGATAACTCCTGCGACGCCGCCGACGGTCGCTAAAACGCCGCCAAGCAGATACAAGAAGCCGATGGATTTTAGGGAGGCCTCATGCTTGATGTGGTCTTGGCGGATTTCTTCTTCGAGGCCGATACCGTGTTGGGTTGGCGCGCCTTCTTTGAGCTGGCCCAGATAAGACTCCCGGCAATTGGTACAAACTTGCGTGTCGCCCACCGGAATCAGGTGGTCGTGGGGGACCAGCGCACCACAGTTCGGGCAGGGAGTGTTTACTGGGGGAGAAGATTCGACGGCATCCATGCCCAGGAGTGTGGGCGGAAATTCCTATTGGCCAAGTCTTTTTATTAAATTGTATTTTGTTTTTGGTGGCTGCGATACTCGGCTTGGCATGAATGAAACCCCCCAGTTTCAGCCATCGTAATCGAATAGGGACGTTTGTCATGGATCTGACATATTGTTCACTGAAACGTTACGGATATTTTTTGGTTAATCCTTGCGCCAGTGGTTCAATATGAGAGGAATCTTGCGCCTATGAACCGTATTCTCCGTAATTTTGTGGCAGGATTTGTCGCGTTGGCGGCACCATTCGCCGCCAGTGCATCCGACATCCTCGATCCGGACTTGGTGACTTACCAGAAGGTCGCAGGCGTTTCGGGCAACCTCAACTCGGTAGGCTCCGACACGCTGAATAACATGATGACCCTCTGGGCTGAGGAGTTTCAAGAGATTTACCCCAACGTAAAGATCCAGATCGAAGGTAAGGGCTCCTCGACCGCGCCGCCTTCTCTGATCGAAGGTGCCTCGCAGCTCGGGCCGATGAGCCGCATGATGAAGGCGGAGGAGATCGACAAGTTTGAGGAAAAATTCGGTTACAAGCCGACACCGGTTCCCGTGGCCCTCGATGCGCTCGCGGTTTTCGTTAACAAGGATAATCCCATTTACGGACTGACCTTGGAGGAAGTTGATTCGGTTTTCTCCAGCACCTACAAAATGGGCGGCAGCCCGATCAATACCTGGGGCGAACTTGCGCTTGAGGGTGATTGGAAGAACCGCCCGATCAGCCTTTACGGTCGTAACTCGGCTTCCGGCACATATGGCTTCTTTAAGAAAGTAGCCCTTAGTGGTGGCGATTTCCGTCCCACCGTTAAAGAGCAGCCCGGTTCATCCGCCGTTGTGCAGGGTGTCGCCAGCGACCTTTATGGCATGGGCTATTCTGGCATTGGCTACAAGACTTCGGGCGTTAAGGCCCTCGCTTTGGCCGATCCCGGTGGCGCGCTCTTCGAGCCGACCTTCGAGAATTGTCTCAACGGAGATTACCCACTCGCGCGTCTGCTCTACATTTACGTGAACAAGGCTCCCAATCGTCCGCTCGACCCGCTGACGCTGGAGTTTGTGAAGTTTATTCAGTCAAAACAAGGGCAGGAAGTCGTCGCGAAAGATGGCTATTACCCGTTGCCCGCAATGGCTGTTGAATCCTCACTCGCCGAGCTTGAGAAGTAAGTTTGGTGCAGGTTGACATTCAGGCGGAGTCCCCATGGACTTCGCCTTTTTCTTTACATGACCCACGAAGAAACACTTTTGTTACGGCAAGCGATAAAGATTGTCCCATGTTTTGGACGGTCTATCACCGCTTGACCTGTTTGACCGCTGCCTCGCGTACTGCCTGACCTGCTATGGCGATAAATTCTGAAACGAAAGCTGATCCAAAGCGCTTCGAAGTGTCGAAGGGCACCCTTCGGCTGGACGCGTTTATGACGCAGTTCATCAAGGTGGGTGGCATCGGCATCATTCTCGCGGTGTTTGGCATCTTCCTTTTCATCACCTGGCAGGTGCTTCCCCTGTTTCAGTCGGCCAAGGTGCACGAAGAGGCTGTTATCGAAACCGGCGTCACCGACTACGTCATTGTCGGGGTGGACGAATGGGGCGAGTTACCTTTCGTGGCCGATTTACAGGGAAAATTCACTTTCGTGGATGTGCTTCGGGCAGACGGTCAGGTGCCCAAGCTAGGCCCCCGTGGTGTTTTCACCGAGACGCCAACATTCAGTGAAGAGGTCACCTTCACCGCCGCCCGCTACCACCCCAAGGACGAGCAAATCGTTTACGGTACCGATGACGGCCGTTACACGTTGGTCAGCGTCGACTACTCGCCGCAGTTTGACGATCTGGGTAACCGTGAGATCGTGGCTCAAGTAAAGTCGGATAAGTTTTACCCGCTTGGAGATAAGTCCGGCATCGTGCGCGTTATTGATTACTACGACGCTCAGGAAGCCCGACTCGTTGTGGCATTGGTCGAAGGAGAAAAGGGCCTGGAAACGCAGGTAACAACCTTCGGGCGCAAGCGCACGCCATTTGGTGTTGGCCCCTGGAAGCCTTCGAAAAACTTTGAGCTTACGGACCAGATTCAGGGCGAGCCGAACAACGTACTCGTGCTCGGCTCGGGTAATGGCATTGTGGTTTCGACGGTCCAGGGAAAGGTTTATTATTTCCAGATCAGTCGCGGCGAAATCGATCTCCGCCAGGTTTTCGAACCATTTGGTGACGCTGCAGACAAGTCCATCGGTTCGATGGATTGGCTCCTCGGCAATGCCTCATTGGTCTTCACCTCGGCCAAGGGCGACAACGTCATTTTTGCGCTCTACTTGCCCGAACAGTCAGAAGAAGCCGCTGCTGCTGGAGAAGCCAATCAGCGTATTTTTGGCAAAATTCATACCTTCAAGCCACTCGCTGGTGCGGCCGATATCTACTCGCACGCAACGCGCAATCGGGCGTTCCTGCTTGGCAGCGGCGAGGAAGTGTCGATTCGCTATGGCACCACGGAATCCATTCGTTGGCAGGAGTCGCTCGATTTCGCCCCCAAGGCCGGCATCCTTGGCGCTCGTTATGAGACTATGCTGCTCGGCGATGATGCAGGCCGAATTCACCTTTACGGTATTCACGACCCGCATCCCGACGCTGGCTTTAAGGCGCTCTTCGGGAAGATATGGTATGAGGGCAAAAATAAGCCCGAGTGGGAATACCAGTCGTCTGCGGCCGAAGCCGAAACCGAGCCCAAGCTGTCGATGATTCCGTTGATATTTGGCACGTTCAAAGGGACGTTGTATGCGATGATTTTCGCCGTGCCGATTGCGATTTTGGCCGCCCTGTACACCTCGCAGTTCCTCAAGCCGGAATACAAAAAGGTGGTTAAACCGACCATGGAAATCATGGCTTCGCTGCCGTCAGTGGTCCTGGGCTTTCTCGGTGCGCTCTGGCTGGCTCCGATCATTGAAACGCGTATTCCGTCCATCCTGCTTTGCCTGATCCTGCTGCCGCTGACCGCGGTAACCGTCGGTTACACCTACGGTAAATTGCCCCAGCGCTTCCGCGCGATGCTCTCACAAGGGCAGGAATTCCTCGTTTTCATTCCGCTATTAATCATTGTCTGCCTCATCGGCTGGAACCTTGGTCCCTGGGTGGAAAGCTGGCTCTTCGTGGTGAAGGACCCTGCGACTGGCCAGCAAGTAGCGGATTTCCGCCTCTGGTGGCCGGACGTGACTGGGACAAATTTCGAGCAGCGCAATTCGCTCGTAGTCGGCTTCATGATGGGCTTTGCGGTGATCCCGATCATCTTTACCATCGCCGAGGACGCGATGACGAACGTCCCGCAGTTCCTTACTTCGGCCTCCCTGGCCTTGGGTGCCAGTCGCTGGCAGACCGCATGGCGTATCATTCTGCCGACCGCCTCACCCGGTATTTTCTCGGGCTTCATGATTGGATTTGGCCGCGCCGTCGGGGAAACGATGATCGTCGTTATGGCCACGGGTAACACGCCGGTCATGGAATGGAATATCTTTAATGGCTTTAAAACGCTCGCGGCGAATATCGCGATTGAGCTGCCTGAAGCGCCACAGCAGTCGACCCACTTCCGAATCCTATTCCTTAGCGCTTTGCTGCTCTTCTTGATGACGTTCCTCGTCAACACGGTGGCCGAAGTGGCCCGCGTGCGCCTGCGCAACAAATACAAGACCGTTGGTTAACATGAGTAAAACGTCATCCAAAGGTTTCGATATGAACATGCGCCCGGCGGGCGAAATGTTCGTCTGGCTTACTGCTATGGGCTTGGCCGCCGGTATCATTATGGTGATCGGCCTGCTTTGGATCATCGTAGCCAACGGTGTGGAGGTGTTTTGGCCACGCACAATCTACGAACTCAAGCTGAAGGAAGGGAATCAGATTTTTGGCCAGTCGGTTGTCGCCGCTTCCATCGTTGAAGACCGTGATAAAAAGGTGGTTAGCGATGGCGGCGAGTTGGAAGAGGAATACAAGATCTTCGTCGGCAATAAGGATGTTTTCGGCCAGCAGTTCCAATACATCGACCAGAGCATCATCGCGAGCAAGACGGTTGCAGAGGGCATCATGGTTGCCGAGCGGGAAGGCAGCGGAAACGCCATCTTTTATCCGGTAGAGATCACTCTTGCCAACGGAACGATCATTGCGGCGACCTCGCCGGAGTTCATGAGTAAATTTAAGGCCCTCATTGAAGAGGCCGACCACGCACGCGACAAGGCTCGCCGTCTCGATCGTGGCCCGATCGGTCGTTACGCTGCCAAGTTGAAGAAGCTTCACCTGGAGCAACGGCTCAATCAGGAAAAAAATCCTACCGACATGCGTGGTTTGCAGGACATGGACCGGGTGTTCCGCCAACTACAGCGCAGCCCGGATGATGCTACGCTCAAACAGGAATATCAGAGCTACGTCGAGAAGGGACCAGCCTTTGAGAAACTTGCCCAGATCCACGCACGCGAGCAGGAGCTCGATGCCGAGTTTGCCCCGATGCTTACACAAAGTGCGGAACTGCGCGAATCGATCTCCAAAGACACCCTCAAGTATCGCTTGATTGATGGCACCGAGCGTTCGCAGCCAGTCGGCGAAATCCTCAAGGTTTACCAACCCAACGAATTTGGAGCTTTGCGTAAAATCGGCTTCTTCCTCACGCACTTCTGGATGTTCCTTTCGGAACAACCGCGTGAGGCGAACACCGAAGGCGGGGTTTTTCCCGCGATCTTCGGCACGTTCGTGATGACTGTCCTGATGTCTGCGGCGGTGATGCCATTCGGCGTGCTGGCGGCAATCTATTTGCGCGAATACGCTTCGCAGGGCATTTTTACCCAATCAGTTCGTGTTGCGGTCAATAACCTCGCGGGCGTGCCCTCCATTGTTTATGGGGTTTTTGGCCTTGGGTTCTTCGTGTATTTCATGGGCTCGGGGATCGACAAAATTTTCTTTTCCGACCGCCTGCTGATTAATGAGCCGACTTTCGGCACGGGCGGTGTCCTCTGGGCTTCGCTGACGCTGGCCCTGCTCACGGTTCCGGTCGTGGTGGTGGCGACGGAGGAAGCGCTGGCTGCCGTGCCGCGTGGCATGCGCGAAGCTTCGTTGGCCTGTGGTGCTTCGAAGTGGCAGACCATCCAGCGTATCGTCTTGCCTGCCTCGGCTTCAGGTGTTCTCACGGGGCTGATTCTGTCAATGGCTCGTGGCGCGGGTGAAGTCGCTCCGCTGATGCTTGTTGGGGTGGTTAAATACGCCCCGGACCTGCCCATCGACGGCACGCCGCCGTTCTTCCATTTGGAGCGCAAGTTCATGCACTTGGGTTTCCACATTTACGATCTCGGTTTCCAATCGCCAGACTCCGAGGCGGCCAAGCCAATGGTCTTCGCAACGACTTTCCTCCTGATCTTGTTGGTCATTATTCTTAATCTGGGCGCGATCCTTATCCGCGACCATCTCCGCAAAAAATACGCTTCGGGCACTTTCTAAATTATTTCCGTCATGGCCGATTCCGCCGATACCACCCACCAGAAGTTTTCCGCCAATAGCGGTTCGCCCTCACCCGACGAGCAGTATATCCAGGTGAAGGATTTTTCCTTCTGGTATGGTTCCTCGAAGGTCATCCACAGCCAGACTTTTGAAATGCCCAAGCAAAAGGTGACGGCGTTCATTGGGCCTTCGGGCTGCGGTAAGTCGACACTCCTGCGCTGCTTCAATCGGATGAACGACCTCATTGACGGCATTAAGCACGAGGGCGACATCACCGTAGGCGGTGAAAGTATTTTCAATCCCGCGCTGGAAGTTATTTCCCTCCGCAAGCGTGTCGGGATGGTGTTTCAGAAGTATAATCCTTTTCCGAAGACGATCTACGAAAACGTCGTTTACAGCCTCCGCGTGGCCGGCCGTAACAAGAAGAGCGAACTCGACGAAGTCGTCGAACGCAGTCTCCGTGGTTCGGCATTGTGGGAAGAGGTCAAGGACAGGCTTCAGGATAGCGCGCTCAGCCTTTCCGGTGGTCAAATGCAGCGTCTTTGCATCGCCCGTGCGATTGCCAACCAGCCGGAGATTTTGCTGATGGACGAGCCTTGCTCGGCATTGGACCCGGTTGCCACCGGCAAGATCGAAGAGCTCATTCATGAACTGAAGAAGCAGTTCACGATCGTCATTGTGACTCACAACATGCAGCAGGCCGCGCGTGTCAGTGACCGCACGGCATTTTTCTATCTGGGTAAGCTCATTGAATACGATGAGACGCAAAAAATCTTCATGAATCCGCAAAACTCCCAAACGGAAGACTACGTTTCGGGACGCTTTGGTTGATTCGAATTCCGTGTCAAATGGCTCTCAATGAAACATTCCTGTCGAAACATTTGTCCAACGGGAATGAATTCACTAGCGTGTGGCTCAGACTCTGCTAGTGTATGATACGATTTCGTGATGACGCACGCGCGCTTCACTCAACGCCACTACCCA
>JBNNDZ010000200.1:0-6552 GCA_050285865.1 Puniceicoccales bacterium | reverse complement strand
ACTGGTCTGACTCTGAATGTTGCCCACTGCCTTGGCGATCTTCGCCGGGGCCATCAACGTGCCCAAACGCCAGCCAGTCATGGAGAAAGTCTTCGAGAAACCGGCCACCGTGATCGTGCTCGCTGCCGCTTCCGCACTCAGGCTCGCCGGAGAAACAAACTCCACGCCATCATAAAGCAGATATTCGTAAATTTCGTCGGACATGACGAGGATGCCTGCTTCGAGGGCAACATCCATGATCGCCTCGATTTCAGCACGTGTGTAAACCGCACCAGTCGGATTCGACGGACTATTGAGCACGACGAGTTTCGTCGCAGGCGTGATCGCCGCCTTGAGCTGTTCAGGCGTCATCTTGAAGCCCTGATCGTCACCTGCAAAAATGAACTTCGGCGTCGCACCGGCTAGCTTCGCCATCTCAGGATAGCTGACCCAATACGGTGCCGGGATAATGACCTCATCACCCGGGCCGCAGACGGCAAGAATTGCAAAATAGCAGGAAAGCTTGCCACCGGGGCTGACAATTACCTGCTCGGGAGCGACGTTGGAAATTCCGTTTTCTGTACGGTATTTCTCCGCCAGAGCGGCACGAAGCTTCGGCAAACCGGGGGCCGGGGCATACTTCGTTTCACCTCGGCGCAACGCATCCACGCACGCCTCTTTGATGAATTCAGGCGTGTCGAAATCGGGCTCACCGGCTCCGAATCCGCAAACGTCCTTACCTTCTGCCTTAAGCGCTTTGGCCTTGGAATCGACCGCGAGCGTTGGCGAGGGGGAGATGTTTTGGGCCCAGGGGGATAGGATCGTATCTGATGCTGACATGAAATTAACTCCAGTTCGTTAAAAGATACGGAGTCTCAGCATCACGCCACGCAAAGCAACTCTTTTTACGCGCCCGGCCCTGGGAGTACCCGCGAGGCCGGACGCCTAAAAATGCGTGGCTACGAATATGGGGTTATTTCTTCTTCTTCGATTTTTTACCGGACTTCTTTTTCTTGTCCTTTTTCGGCGCACTTTTCTTGGACTTTGTCGGCGCACTTTTCTTGGCCGGTTTTTTCGCTGCTGCCTTCTTTACCATTTTCTTGGCCGCCGATTTCTTAGCCACTTTCTTGACCGCTTTCTTAGCTGCCTTTTTTACGGTTTTCTTAACCGCCGATTTCTTCGTGGCAGTCTTCTTCGTCGCGGCTTTCTTTACAGCTTTCTTCGCCGCCTTCTTAGTGGCCTTTTTCGCAACCTTCTTAGTGGCCGCTTTCTTCACAGCGACCTTCTTCACCGCGGCTTTTTTAGTTACGGTTTTTTTAGCTGCTTTTTTCACAGCCGCCTTCTTGGCTGCTGGCTTCTTTACTGCTTTCTTAACCGTCGCCTTTTTAGCAACTCGTTTTACCGCAGTTTTCCTGGTCGTTTTTTTAGTAGCCATGATTCGGTTAGTTTATCTCTGGTTTGTAGCGCTTCGTTGCCGGTGGAAACGCATGACAATCGCCATGACCTCCAACACCAACGAAAGAAACCCCAGCACTGCACCAGACTACAAACGCATCATGCAGCACTCGAAAACAAGAACACGCGCGCAGATAATCAACGCGGTACTGACAAAAGTCGTAGACCCGAACAATGTTTCGCTGAGCATCCTCTTCAAGGGTGGCACTTCCCTTCGGAATAGCGTTGGTGCTTATTCCTAAATTCCGGTTTCCCGGTATGCTATGCCAGTGAGTGAAGATCACCTCGGGTCGATAGAAAAGGTTTCATACCTCTCTATGTCTAATTGCATTAGCAACTAAGATGAATAATATCAACCCCAAAGTTAGTTCCACGCCTACCAGCTGTTTGCTTTGTCCGGCAAAGTAACTTTGGATCAATGAACTACTTTCCATCGCAAAGCCCGCGAACATGAGCTTCTGCAGACTCAGCCAAGGCCTCCAAATTATATCCACCTTCCAAGACCGACACGATACGTCCATCGCAGCTTTGTTGTGCAAAGTGAACGACTTCCTTCGTTAACGAATAGTAGTCCTCACTGCGCAAAAGCATGTTCGCAAGTGGATCATTCGCGTGTGCATCGAAACCAGCCGAAATCAAAATCAACTCCGGCTGAAACTCAGTCAGTGCCGGTAAGATTTCTTCGCGCCAAGCGGTTTCATATTCATCGTAACGCGCACCTGCGGGCAGCGGTACATTCAACGTAAAGCCTATACCTTCACCTTCACCGGCTTCACGCTTGGAACCGGTTCCCGGATAAAACGGGAACTGATGCAGGCTCACAAAGAAGACGCTGGGATCACGATAAAAAATGGCCTGTGTGCCATTGCCATGATGTACGTCAAAGTCGATGATCGCGACACGCTCCAGATCGTATTCCTGCTGAGCATAACGCGCGGCGACTGCCACATTGTTAAACAAACAAAAGCCCATGGCCTCCGCTTGCTCGGCGTGATGCCCCGGCGGACGCATCACGCTGAACGCCGCATTGGCTTCGCCCTGCATTACCAAATCAACCGCCTGCACAGCACCACCCGCAGATAAGCGCGCCACCGCAAACGAATCTGGACAGATGTGAGTATCGCCATGGTCCAACGCTTCACGCCCCTGCAAGCAAGCCTCTTCAATCCGGCGGACATAACTGGCATCATGAACCGCCTCGACATGCGCTAAGTCTACCGTTTCAGCCAAGTGCCAAATCAATTGCTCGTTCAACGGCGACTCGCGTAACCGCTCAACAATCGCCACCGTGCGCTCCGGACGTTCAGGGTGATAACCGCCCGTATCGTGCAATGCACAATCGGGATGATAAATAATTGCTACGTCCATCAAACTCCGAATCCGCCTCCTCCGGGTGTTTCGATACGCAAACGCTCGCCCGTATCCGCATCATAATGAGCAAGCGCGGGCAACATTTCCGTTTGCCCATCCACGTGTTTCCGACGCTGGCGACCTACCATACCATCACCGCCGCCATTGCATCCCTGCGGGCCATCCTCACGATGCTGCGTCAGCAGCGACACTGACATCGGCGATAGGAATTCCAATTCGCGCACCAAGCCGTTGCCACCACGCCAGCGCCCCAGTCCGCCCGAATCTTTGCGCAGAGCAAATCGACGCAAACGCACGGGATAGCGTTGCTCCAGAATCTCGGGGTCAGTGATTGCAGTATTCGTCATATGAGTATGCACGCCGGATGCCCCTGCAAAGCCTTCTCCCGCCCCGGCACCACCGCCTATGGTTTCATAATAACTCACGTGACCATCGCCAAAGATCAGGTTGTTCATCGTGCCCTGACTATCGGCCACCAAATCCAGTGCACGCAAACAACATTCCACAATGCGCTGACTCGTTTCAACATTTCCACCGACCACGGCCGGTGCATCAAGCGGATCATCGGGAAAATCCGGATTCAAAAAACAATGCGGCAACTTCAATGTCACCGGAGCCAACAGGCCCTCGTTCAGTGGCAGGTCTTCGCGTATCAACAAACGCAGCACATACATGAGCGCACTTGAAACAATGGCAGGCGTCGCATTCAAGTTGCCCGGATGCGTTTCACTCGTGCCGGTGAAATCCACCGTTAGCGAATCACCATCGAAATCGAATGCGACCTGGATCTGTGCCCCGTCATCCAAGGTCGACACCGCTTCAAGCCGCTTACCACCAAACTCCTGCAAACGAGTGCGTAACACTTCGGCCGAATGCTCAATCAAACCTTTCAGATGACGCGACACGGTGGCTGCTCCAGCGCTCTCGACTAATAACTGCACCTGCCGCTCACCCCGACGATTCGCCGCCACCTGCGCACTGAGGTCAGCGAGATTATCCGCAATCGCACGCGTTGGATACTTTGCATTGCAAAGCAAACTTTCAACATCGCTGAGCCTACTCTCTCCCCGGCGGAACAAATACATCGGTGCAATCGTCACGCCTTCCTCTGCCAAGTTGCGCGCATGTGGCGGCATGGATCCCGGGCGCACACCACCGATCTCCGCATGATGCGCTCGATTGGCAACGTAAGCCACGAGCGCACCCTCGAAAAATACAGGCGTTATCACCGTCACATCGGGCAAATGCGAACCACCAAAGCCCGGATGATTTGTCACCACGACATCGCCCACTTCAAGCGTCAGCGTTTTCGCTACCGTGCGCACACACAAACCAATCGCACCAAGGTGCACTGGTATGTGCGGCGCGTTGGCAATCAGACGTCCTTCGGCATCGAGCAGCGCACATGAAAAGTCCAGCCGCTCCTTGACGTTAGTCGAAACCGCAGTCCGCTCCAACTGCATGCCCATTTCATCAACAATCTGCCGGAAACGGTTCGTGAAGAGCTCACGGGCGACCGCATCGGATGCCACTTCATTGCGCGTACGTGCTTCGATGCGTTTTAAGCGAAGCGTGCCACGCGTTCCCATAACGGCCTGCCAACCACGATCCACAAACAACGTGCAGGTGTCATCAAAAACTACCGCCGGTCCGTGCACTTGCGTGCCTGCGCCCAGTGCATCGCGCGTGATCTCATGTGTGGTCGCTTCCGACTCAAAGCTCTCGCCTGTTTCCGAAAAGTCTTCATCTTCTGCGGTTGCAGTTGGCGTTGAAACCACAACCTGCACTTGGACGACTTCTATCGCACGGCCTTCGGGAAAATAACCGAACACTTGCTCGTATTCGCGTCTAAACGAATCACCAAGCGCATCATCAAAATCGACCGTGAGCGCGGACTCCTGCCCGGCTAAACGCATAGTCACCCGGCGTTGGCGCGTCTGTAAGTCGTCGGGTGAAAGACCTTCTTTTTCCAGGCCTTCGCGTGCGCTCGCTGCAAGCTCATTGAAGATAGAACCCAACGCGGGTCCAACCTCATCCAGTGGGTGCATCACTTGCCGCTCGCCGATGCGTTCTACCACGCTGCGCTCGATTCCATACGCACTGAGCACTCCAGCATGCGGCGGGAACACCACCGATGACATACCGAGCTCATCCGCAATCGCGCAGGCATGCAAACCGCCCGCTCCACCAAAGGCCACCAATGCGTAATCCTGTGGGTCGTAGCCTTCGCGTACGGAGATCGTTTCAATCGCCGCCGCCATGCGTTCGTTCGCAATTTGCAGCAGGCCAGCCAGCAGCGCCTCACGCTCGACACCTGACTGTTCCGATAACACCTCAAGTGCGGCCTCCGCCTTATCCGGGTAAACCGGGATGCTGAATGCCCGTGATGGGATGCGGCCCAAGAGCAAGTTGACATCCGTCACTGTCAATGGGCCACCCGCGCCATAACAGGCTGGGCCCGGATCGGCCCCCGCGCTGTCAGGTCCGACAAAAAGCTTTCGCCCATCCCAACCACAAATTGAGCCACCACCTGCAGCCACGGTTTCAATTTTCAACGCCGGCGCGATGATCGATGCGTCACCCACTTGATGACTCGAGCGGTAATCGAAATCGCCTTCGCTGCGGGATACATCGGTGCTGGTGCCCCCCATGTCGAAGGCAATGATCCGTTGATAACCAGCTTGGCGACCCGCCGCACTGGCACCAACCACGCCTCCCGCAGGCCCGCTCAACAGACCATCTTTGGCCCGAAAGTCCTGCCGCATCGACAGGCCCCCGGCACTGGTCATCACTCGAATGCGGCCACCGGGCAAGGCACTTTCCACCGCGTCCAAGTAACGTTCCATGATCGGGCCAAGGTAGGCCTCGACGGCTGCGGTTTGTGCACGTGGCAACAGCTTGATGAAAGGCGCGAGCTCCGATGACAATGCAACCAACTCGAAGCCAGCCTCACGCAACGCCTCGGCTAACGCCTGCTCATGCGCGTCATTGCGGTAGCTATGCATCAGTGCGACGGCCGCCGTCGCACAACCAGCTGCTCGGGCTTTTTCCAGGCGTTTAAAAAATTTCTCGTTGAGATCGAGCGGCGAAATTTCCTTACCCGCGGCATCAAGGCGGCCACGCACTTCGATGGTATTTTTCGGCAAGGGCGCAGAGCGCTCGATATTTAAAGTGAATAAATCCGGACGTCGCTGATCGCCGATGTGCAGCAAATCGCCAAAGCCTTTGCTGGTAAACAGCGCGACCTTCGCCCCCTTGCGTTCGAGCAATGCATTGGTCCCGCGCGTGGTGCCAAGGCGCAGGTCGATGGGCGGAAGCGGTTCATCGCCGGGCGTCTTCGTCATCACACGCGCACCGAGCACAGGCGCTTCATCGCCGTTGCTAAGCTCGATTAAATCGCCGGGAGAAACCGTGAAATCGCCTTCCAACTGCAGGGCACAATCTCTAGCCCGGTAGGCCAGCACAGCCACCGTATCGTCCGGCAGCTTGACTCTAAAGCCACGAAAAAAATCGTCCGGCAAATCCCAAGTCGCTTCCAGACGAAGCCAGCCGCCGCCGAAATCCTCCACGACCTGCGCACGCAAGCATGCACTGGAAAGCACTTTCGCCCGGTGACTTCGTCCCTGCGGATCGCGCCCGATTAAATCGGTAAACGTCCCGCCGGTATCCGCCGCGATGTGCCATGGTGGAGTCATTGAGTCAGCAGTCCATAGTCCTTTGCAGCGAGGATGGCAAGTGCGCGGCGCA
>JBNNDZ010000199.1:0-4482 GCA_050285865.1 Puniceicoccales bacterium | reverse complement strand
ACTTTCCGTTCTTCCCGATCTTCCTGTTAAAACTCCGCTTCACCGGAGAGTCGCATCACGCAAGATCAGTGTTCATCTGTGTCATCAGTGGTGCAAAAACACGTCACGCTCGCTTGTCGGTGTCGGGTGTTTTCTCGGTGCCGAAGCCGTGCATGTGCTCGGATTCGCCGGGCGTGGAAAGGACTTTCCACATGCACCAGGCGAACAGTCCGCAAACGGCGCTGACGGAAACTATCATGATGAGCCAGCCGCTGGGTGTCATGCGTCCTCCTTCCAATTGGTGTGTTCGTCCTTGTATCGTTCCACGGTGGATACCAGCACCGCGAAGAAAATGAAGAGCGCCACGACCAGCGCGACGCTAAGGCGTGCGGCGACACTGTGGTCCTTGCCGAAGAGGTCCGTCACGTAGTAGGACATTTTGGCGTCACCGCTACTGAAGTTCACGCCGAAGACATTCATCAGCACCCAGCAGGCGAAAACCACCAGCAGGAAGGCGGGGGCCACATATTTCATAATGACCCGATAGAAGCCGGGAATGCGGATTGCGGCCCCTTGGTGGGCCTCTTTGAATCCACGGTTTATGCCGAATACCCAGCCGAAGATGATGATCTGAATCGTCGCCAAGACGAAGATCAAGAACGTGCCGACCCAGAAGTCGAGGGTGTCCAGGGCCTTCGCGCCTTCGCTGAAGTAAACGACGAATCCGCAGCCAATGATGGTTATCAGGCCGAGCACCGCGCAGGAGCGCTTGCGGTCGGTGCGCATGGTTTCTTCGATAAACGCAATGCCGGGTTGCAGCATGGAGATGGAACTCGTCATCGCGGCCAGGAACAGCAGGAAGAACCAGAGGAATCCGAAAGCGTTGCCAAAGGGCATTTCGGAAAAGACCAGCGGGAGGACTTTGAACCCGAGGTCAAACGTGCCCAAACCGGCACCCGCCAGCCCCGCCACGCCGATGAACGCCACCGCCGCCGGGACGGTGATCAGTCCCCCGAGCGCGACCTCGCAGAATTCATTCGCGCTGGTTGCCGCCAGCCCGCTGAGCACGACATCGTCGTCCTTTCGCATATAGCTGGAGTAGGTGATGATGACGCCGAAGCCGACCGAAAGCGAAAAGAAGATCTGCCCGGCGGCCGCGAGCCAGAGCTGCGGGTTGATCAACTGCACCCAAAGCGGAACACGTTCGATGGCGAGCTCGCTCTCGCCCTTGGCGAAGGCGGCCTCGTAGGCGGCGATGGACTTCTTGTCCACTATCTCGCGACGGATCGGTTCGCCGTCCATCTCGCCGACGACATATGTTTTGGTGGGATTCCACAAGAAGCCGAGGCCGTTGTTTACGTTTTCCTCGGGTTGGGCGGGGTCCGGTGCGCCGAGGGTCATCACACGGATCAGCACCACGACCGCCAGTAGGACCAGGGTTGGCACGGCGAATTTGCAAAAGAACTCAATGCCGCCCGAGAGCCCACGGTAGATCAGGAGGAAATTCAGGATGAAGGCGACCAGCAGGTAGATGCCGACTTTCTCGATGCCAAAACCGGTAAAGGCCGAGCCGTTTTCAGTCACACCGATAAACGTCGCCCACCATCCGGTGGACTCCGCGACGCTCTCGAACTCCAGGTTGCCCGCGAGGAAATTGACCGCGTACCCGAGGCACCACGCCTCGATGTAAACGTAATACATGTAGATGACCACCGGAATGATGACGCCGATGATGCCCACGTATTTGGCGGCGGGGCTGCGCCAGATGGCGTTGAGAATGCCGGGGCTGGAGTTGTAGCCCCTTTGCCCGCCGTGCCGGCCCATCGTCCATTCGGCCCAGCAGATGGGTAAGCCGATCAGCAGAAATGAAATGAAGTAGGCGAGCATGAAGGCACCGCCGCCGTATTGTGCCGCCTGGCCGGGGAAGCGTAGGAAATTCCCCAATCCAACCGCACTCCCCGCCACCGCGAGGATCACGCCAAGGCGCGAGTCCCAGTGTTCTTTGGTAGTAGCCACGTTGGGCGCGTAGTTGAATCGATCACGGCACCAAGGGCCAGCATATTTTGCAAATCTGTCACTTGCGAAATCGCGAAACCGGACAGGCGGAGACGAATTCCCTTCACGCAGCCATTTATTTCAATACACCTTGGCCTTGGAACAATTTATTTATGCAAGAGCCAACCAGCGCCTGTCTCGTCGTGGTTGATGTCCAGGTGGGTTTTCGCGGACCACATACGGCATCGACTTACGAACAAATTCCCAGCTTGTTTCCGCGCTATGAGCGCATCCTCTTCAGCCGCTTTGAGAACCGGGTGGAATCGCCGGTTTACCAGTTCAAAGGCTGGCGCGGCATGATGGCAGGCGCTCCAGAAACGGAGCTCGCACTCGACGTTTCCGCCTTGGAGCAGCCGCATTTTATTACCCGCAAATCGAGCTTTACCGCGTTGATTCCTGCAGCGTTGGAATGGTTGTGCGGGCAGGGCGTTGACCAAGTGGATATCTGTGGTAACGACACCGACTTGTGTGTCACGATGACTGCGCGCGACGCGATGGAGCACGGAATACGCCCTCGCATCCTGGCCGACTATTGCTGCTCAACCGCTGGCGAGCCCATCCACTCCAACGCCCTCTTGCAGCTGAAGCGTCTTGTCGGCCCGGGGAATGTTGTTACTGCAAATAGAGGAGCTGTTGCTGCCACTTAGAGGGCGGCAGAACATGCTTTTTCCTTTAATCTTTTTCCTTTAATCTTCTCCCCTCGATGCGTCTTCTTGATCGCTACATATTCCTCGAATGGCTGAAGGCGTTTGCAGTTGCGGCGCTTGCGATGCTGGGCGTGTTGCTGATCGAGGACTTTCAGGACGATTTGGGCGATTACCTTGATTGGGGGGCTTCGGGGGGCGAGCTGTTGCAATATTACGCCTACCTGATCCCCAGTTTGCTGCCGTTGATTATCCCCATTGCGCTGCTGATCTCGATATTGTTTACGCTGGGGAATCTGCACCGTAACAACGAGATCACCGCGATGCGCGCCAGCGGGATGAACCTGCTAAAAATCACACGTTCATTGTGGCTGGCCGGAGCGGCTTTGTCGCTGCTGTTGTTTTACATCAATGCCTCACTGGCCCCGTTTTCGGTCGAGCAAAGCCGAATGATGCGCGACTCCTGGCGGATGAATTACGAGGCGGAAATTTTTGGTCCGCGCCTGGTGGGTATCGTGCCGCTGATGGCGTTTGATAATCAGGAAAATCGCCGCGTGTGGTTCATGAACAAGTTCAGTGAATACTCCTACGATGGGTTCGGGGTCTTCGTTTACGAGCGGGACGAGGAGGGGCGGGAGTTGCGCAGGGTGATGGGCCATGAAGCTTATTTCGACGACGTGGACGGGCATTGGGTGTTCCTCAATGGGCGCGAGATACGTTTCGATGCAGAGACTGGCGACGCTTATTTTTCCAAAGGCTTCGCTGAACAGGCTTACCCGGAATTCACCGAAGACCCCTGGTTGATGCAGGCCCTCAACGACGAACCGGACAACCTCTCGTTGGACGAGATTCAGCGCCTGTTGGTGATGGCCGATCCCCAACATCCCAATCTCCCGCGCTACGAAATTCGCCGTCAGCGCATCCTTGCGCAACCGCTGGCCTGTCTGGTGATGGTCGGCATCGCGGTCCCCTTTGCGGTGGCCGGGGTGCGGGTCAACCCGGTGGTCGGTGTTGCCAAGGCCTTGGGGCTCTTCGTGGCGTTTTTCGCCTTGGAGGAAATTTGCCGCGTCATCGGCGCGCAGGGGATCATCCCGCTCGGCGTGGCCGTCTGGCTGCCGTTCACGGTGATGCTCATCCTCGCCGCGAATTTCTATCGCCGGGTGGTGTAGGGATTGGAGAGGGAAAGGGAGAGGCAGAAGGCAGAAGGCAGATGGCAGAAGGCAGAAGGGAATTGATAGATTGGTCGGTCCAGGGGGGGGAAGCTTACCGATCAGGAAATTCTTTAACGGCAGGCAGCTATTCGATCTAGACACTTCTGCCTTCTGCCATCTGCCTCTCTCTCCCCCGCCTCTTCCCCATCCCCTCCCAACCCCTTTCTCCGGGAATCGCGCTTGCATTGTCGCTGGGGCGATTTAGCATGCCGCGTTTTGCCTCATTTCAGGGGGCGCACGTACAAACACTTTTTATACATATTTCGCCATGGCATTGACTCCATTTTCCAGCCTTCTCATCGCCGACGTGGGCGTCAGCATGGGAGACGAAGGCAAAGGACGGCTGATCCCTGAAGTGATCGCCGAGCTGATGGAGCAAACCGGTAAACCGGACCCGGTCGGCGTCGTGATGAAGGTCAATGGCGGCGCGAACAGCGGCCACACGGCGGGCGGGCTCAAACTGAACCAGCTTCCTGCTGGCGTGGTGGATGGCTCGGTGCGCTGGCTCGCGATTGGCAGCGGCGTGGTGGCTGATCCCCGTAAGGCATTGTGGGAGCTGAAGCCGCTCGAAGCGCGTGGTTACAAGCTTTGGG
>JBNNDZ010000198.1:0-5249 GCA_050285865.1 Puniceicoccales bacterium | reverse complement strand
CTTCACGACCTTGAGCGCCTTGCCGAGCTGGGCATCGAGCGGGAACTCACCCGAGCCGCTCTTGATTGCGCCGGAAATGCCACCTGCAACCGAACCAGGAAGTTCGACCACTACGGGGTCCGCTGCGTTGAGTTGGTTCTCGACCAGACCGAAAGTCGCGCCGTTCGCACTGGTAAAGTAAACCGACGGGCCAATGTAGGCAAAGGTGCCGTCCATCAGGACGCCATCCGGGCTCAACGCTTCGCCTTCGTAAATATACCCACCGAGGAGGTTTTCGATGCGCTGCATGGCGGCGTCGACCACACCAAATTGCAGGTCGCGCTTTTGCTCGGGGGTGAGGTTCTCGTTCTGCGGCGCGAGCTTGGCGTCCGTCACCAAGGCCTCGTATTCGCCGAGCTCACTGATGTGCAGGCGGCCCTCATACTCGTTGATGAACTGGTTGAGCTGGTTGCCGATGAAGTCAACCTGATCGCCCATCTGGCCGACCTGGCGCTCCAGCGCATTGAGGTCTACCGTGCGGCTGTCGCGGATCTTCAGGAGGTCGTCCTTCTGGCGGCGCAGGGCAACGACTTCGCTCTCAGTCTTGTTGACGTTCTTGGAAAGCGGAATTTTCTCCTCGGTGATGGTCTCGCGAACCTGTGCGAGTTCTTTCAGGGACTGGTCGAGCTTCTGATCGATGTCCTGCTGGACCGAGCTGAAGTTCTGTGCGCTCAGCGGTGTGAGCAAGGCGCCTGCCCAAGCGAGGGAAAAGGTGATTACGTGCATGCGGTTCATGGCAGTAAAATAAGTGTCGGCGTTACTTGATGGTAATCGGCAGTGCGACGAACTCGATCACGTCGGTGTTGCCCTCGTAGATGTCGATGAAACGGCGAACGTCGCCCGCAATGGCGTTGTTCTCCTCCCAGACCCAACCGTCCGGGCCAGGAACGCCGACCCCGGCTACCGTGCCCTTGGAGTCCACAAACACGGCAAATGCGAGGCCCCAGTAAAGCGTGCTGACCATGATCTCTTGGTTGCCGACCTCGCGGGTCTCACCAAAGAAATTCGTGGTGCTGTTAAACTTCTCGGCCTGCTGCAGGATGCCAAGCACGTGCGTGAGGCGTGAACCCAGCGGCAGGTTGGACTTGGAAGGATCTTCCGGGATGCGGACGATCAATGAGTCCAGCTTGCGCTTGAGCGGCTCTGGAAACTTCTCCACCAGCTTAAGCACCTTCTGCTCAAGTTCGGCAACCTTGGCTTCGTCGGCATTAATCGCGCGTTGATACTCAGCCTTCTCAAGCTGCAGGGTGTTGCGCTCCTTGTCGGCCTCGGTGTTGGTGTCTTGCAGCTCGGCAACTTCTTCCGTCAGTGCCTTGGCCTGGTCTTGCAGAATCGCCAAAGTGGACTTGAGGAACTCCTGTTCCGCATCCCATTCGGTGCGTTCTTTCGAGATGATCTGGCGCGTTTCAACCCACTTCGAAAGTTTCGCTTTCGCGTCCGCCGAGTCGTTTTGCGCAGAAAGCGGGCTCAACGTCGCGACGCTGAGCATACCGCAAATAGCAATTAGCCGTGTGTTCATAGCAGGAAATCCAAAGGTTCAGCGCCAACGTAGAACAGAATTCAACCCGCTTGACTAGAGGCGGGTTGTTAAACTTACGTAACATATTACGGCAAGGTTACGGCGCCGTCACATGGTCGTCACAATTGGCCAATTAAAGCCCAAAAAAGCCCGCCAACACAGGGTTGACGGGCCAGAAATTGCAGATTGCGCCTTTTACAGTTCGCGAGAGAACTCTTGCAGCGAACGGACGGCCAACGGGACCTCTTTCAGCGCCTTGATGCCATTGAGTGCACCTTCGGCGAAGCTGAGGGTCGTCATAATGCACACCTTGCGCAGGATCGCCTCAGCACGGATGACGTTTTCGTCGTAGCGCGGAGCCTGACCACTGGGCGTATTGATAATCAAGTGAACTTCATTGTTCTTGATCATGTCCAGCACGTTCGGGCGGGCACCTTCACTGAGCTTGAACAGGCGGCCAACCGGAATACCGGCTTCTTCGAGAACCTTGGCAGTGCCCGAGGTCGAGAAGACCTTGAAGCCCAAATCAACGAGTTCCTTGGCCAGTTCGACGGCACGCGGCTTATCGCGGTCGCGGACGGACAGGAAGACGTTACCGGAAGTCGGCAAGGAGGGTTGCGCGGCCATCTGGCTCTTCGCGATGGCGAGGCCGAGGTCGTAATCGAGGCCCATGACCTCACCCGTGGAACGCATTTCCGGCGAGAGCGCAATCGCGGCCCCGGGGAAACGGACGAACGGGAAGACCGCTTCTTTAACGGCCCAGTAATGCGGGACGATTTCCTCGGTAAAGCCGATGTCGGTCAGCTTTTCGCCCATCATGACGCGGGCGGCGAGCTTTGCCAAGGGCACACCGATGGCCTTGGAAATGAACGGGGCGGTGCGCGAGGCACGCGGGTTCACCTCCAGAATGTAAAGCTCGTCGTCCTTGATTGCGTACTGGACGTTCATCAGGCCGACGACTTCCAATTCACGGGCAAGCGCCTTCGTCGCGGTGCGGACGGTGTCCAGCATCTCCTTGGAAAGCGTGTGCGGGGGCATCACCATGGCGGCGTCACCACTGTGAACGCCGGCGTATTCGATGTGCTCCAGCATGCCGCCGATGACCACTGTTTCGCCGTCGGCAATGGCGTCCACGTCGAGCTCGATGGCGTCTTCGAGGAACTTATCCAACAGGACCGGCTTGCCGGGTGCTGCATCGAAGGCTTCGCGGATGACGTGCTTGAGCTCGTCCATGTCGTAGACGATGAACATGCCGCGGCCGCCGAGAACAAAGCTCGGGCGCAGGAGAATCGGGAAACCAAGCTCACCGGCCAACTCGTATGCCTGTTCCGGGCTGAGGGCCGTCGCGTTGCGTGGCTGCTTCAGGTCGACGCGCTCCAGAATGCGCTTGAACAGCTCGCGGTCTTCGGCGGTGTCGATCATCTCCGGCGAGGTGCCGACGATGTTCACGCCGTTTTCCTTGAGCTGTGTGGCAAGGTTGAGCGGGGTTTGGCCGCCAAACTGCACGATGGCACCGGAGCAGCCTTCCTGGTGATAAATCTCAAGGACGTCTTCCAGCGTGAGCGGCTCGAAGAACAGGCGGTCCGAGGTATCGTAGTCCGTCGATACGGTTTCCGGGTTGGAGTTGACCATGACCGTCTCGAAGCCGGACTCGCGCAGGGCGTAGCTGGCATGAACGCAGCAGTAGTCGAACTCAATCCCCTGCCCGATTCGGTTGGGGCCGCCACCGATGATCATGATCTTCTTCTTGTCCGAAGCCGTGATCTCGTTTTCCACGCCGTAGGTGGAATAGTAATACGGGGTGTAGGCCTCGAACTCAGCCGCGCAGGTGTCCACCAGGCGATAAACCGTGTTAACCTGCCACTCTTCGCGCAGCTTTTTGACGTTGCGAATCTTTGTGTTGAGGATTTCGCCGAGTTGGACGTCGGTAAAGCCGCTTTCCTTGGCCCGGCGGAGAAGTTCCTCGGTCACGCCGGACAGCTTGACGCGGCGCAGTTCCTCTTCCAGGTCGACGATTTCCTTGAGTTGATGTAGGAACCACGGGTCAATTTTGGTGAAGTTGAACACCTCGTCCAAGGTGAAGCCCGCCAGCAGCGCGTAACGTATATAGAACACGCGCTCGAGGGTCGGCTTGGCGAGTCCGGCGCGGATTTGCACAGCGTCGGTCATATCGCGGTCGCCATACTTGCCGCCGCCACCGAAGCCGCGGGCACCAATTTCGAGCGAACGGAGCGCCTTCTGGAAACTTTCCTTGAAGGTGCGGCCAATGGCCATCGCCTCACCCACGGACTTCATCGAGGAGGTCAAAGTCGGGTCAGCGCCGACAAACTTCTCAAACGTGAAGCGCGGCATCTTGGTGACGACGTAATCAATCGTCGGCTCAAAGCTGGCCGGCGTCTCGCGGGTAATGTCGTTCTTGAGCTCGTCCAGCGAGTAGCCGACGGCGAGCTTCGCGGCGATCTTGGCAATCGGGAACCCGGTCGCCTTGGAAGCCAGCGCCGAGGAGCGCGACACGCGGGGGTTCATCTCGATCACGATCATGCGGCCGTTCTCGGGATTGACCGCGAACTGGATGTTCGAGCCACCCGTTTCCACGCCGATCGCGCGGATAACCGCAAACGAGGCGTCACGCATGAGCTGGTATTCCTTGTCGGACAGCGTCATGGCCGGGGCCACGGTGATCGAGTCGCCCGTGTGGACGCCCATCGGGTCAAAGTTTTCAATGGAGCAAATGACGACGCACTGGTCCTTGTGGTCGCGCATGACCTCCATTTCGTATTCCTTCCAACCCAGGAGGCATTCTTCGACGAGCACTTCGTTGACCGGGGATGCGTCCAGGCCGTAGGCGATCATTTTGTCGAATTCTTCTTTGTTGTAGGCAATGCCGCCGCCGGTGCCGCCCATGGTGAAGCTGGGACGAATGATGCAGGGGAAACCCACTTCCTCCAGCACACCGTAGGCTTCGTCCATGTTGTGGGCGATACCGGCACGGGGGCATTCCAGACCAATGCTCTTCATCGCCTTGTCGAAGCGGTAACGGTCTTCGGCCTTGTCGATGGCATCGGCGGTAGCGCCGATCATTTCCACACCGAACTCTTCCAGCACACCGTGCTTTTCCAGCTCCAGAGCGCAGTTCAGCGCGGTCTGGCCACCCATAGTGGGCAGTACCGCATCCGGACGCTCTTTCTCGATGATCTTGCGCACTACCTGCCAGTCGATGGGCTCGATGTAGGTGGCGTCGGCCATCTCCGGATCGGTCATGATGGTGGCCGGATTGGAGTTCACCAGAATGACGCGGTAGCCTTCTTCGCGCAGGGCCTTGCAGGCCTGGGCGCCGGAGTAGTCGAATTCACAGGCCTGACCGATCACGATGGGACCGGCGCCCAGGATCAGAATGCTCTGTATGTCTGTACGTTTTGGCATGACTCTACCCTGCTCCTTATGCGCGGTATTTCTTGATCAGTTCGATGAAATGGTCAAACAGCGGCGCCGCATCGTGCGGACCCGGGCTCGCCTCGGGGTGCCCCTGGAAGGAGAACGCCGGCTTGTCGGTGCGATGAATACCCTGCAGGGTGCCGTCGAACAGCGACACATGGGTGGTGCGCAGCGTCTCGGGCAGAGTGTCGCCGTCAACGGCGAAGCCGTGGTTCTGGGAGGTGATCATCACCACGTTGCGGTCCAGATCCTTCAC
>JBNNDZ010000197.1:0-6562 GCA_050285865.1 Puniceicoccales bacterium | reverse complement strand
GCCCACGTGAATGCCTCCTACGTCTGGTTGCCACTCAAGCGCATCGTCAAACTGGAAGTCGAGGCACCCAGCAGCCTCCGCGACTTTGTCTGGACCAAAGCCTACCTGCAACTCGACAACGGCGGCACGACCGCAGCCCTCATTCCCACGCGTTACGCGGGCACAGTCGCCACCGGAGACCATGCACTCATGCTCGGTCGGCGCACCGAATGGCAGGAAACGCCCGGAGGGGCTTATCACGGCCTCGGCCAACGCCTTTTCGCCACTGACGAGCACGATATTTCGCTACTCGAACTGCGCACGCTCAACTTCGCTCATGGAGAATAAATCCCGGCAGTTTCCTCGCTACCTGCCTTGTCTTTGGGACAAGCTGCAGGACGACGAACCGCTGAAAAAGGAAGAAGCCACGCTCCAACGGTCCGTCACACCGCGCCATTACCGGGAGGCGGTCGCCCGTGATCTCGGCTGGGCCCTCAATAGCCCCGCCCCCTACAAGGACACGGATTTACGTGAGTTGGATGAAGTCGCCACGAGCGTTCTCAACTACGGCATTCACAGTTTTGCCGGTCAGCGCACTTCAGACCTCGCCCGCGCCGAAATCGAGAGCCACATCCGCACTGCATTGCTGCATTTTGAGCCACGATTGATTCCTGGCTCACTCAAAGTCGAATCCGCTCCGATGCGCCGTGGTCAACGCATTAACCAGCTCGCATTCGTTATCAGCGGACAAATCTGGGCGATGCCTTTCCCCGAAGAACTTTACCTGTACACCGAACTCGACCTCGAAAACGGCGAGTTCCGCACCGAGTTGCAATGACGCCTGAATTCCTGCGCTACTACAATCAAGAGCTCGACCACCTGCGACATGTGGCCGCCGAGTTCGCGCGCGAGCACCCCAAGATCGCCGGGCGCCTGGCTCTCCCGCAAGACGCCCGCGAATACTGCCCCGACCCTTACGTCGAACGAATGCTGGAAGGCTTCGCGTTCATGGCCGCACGTGTGCAGCACAAGATCGACGCCGAATTTCCGCAATTCACTGAAGCACTGCTCGAATCCGTTTTCCCGGATTTCCTTTGCCCGATTCCGTCGACGACCATTGTCGAATACCAGCCCAACCTGACCGAGATCGACCCCGTCAAAGGCTTCAATATCCCGCGCCTTTCCACCTTGCGCAGTCGCATCCCGGAGAGTGCCACCACGCCTTGTATTTATCGCACCGCGCACAACGTCCACCTCTGGCCGATTCAACTCGTTGAGGCAGAATACCACGTGCGCGACATCGCTGCTTTGCGCTTGCCCAAGCGCGCCAAGGCCGCACTCCGGCTCACCTTTGAAACCGCTGCTGGCGTGGAAGTCGAGAACCTCCGGCTGAATGAACTCGTCCTCCACAACCGCGGTGTCGGCGACCTTCCCGGCCTACTCTACGAACTCCTGCTCACGCGTTGTGACAGTGTTTCGATCCGCTCCAAAACGGACAAAGGTACGACGACCCGTATGATCGACGGGACCAAGATTTCGCCCGTTGGTTTCAGTCGGGATGAGGCCATGCTCCCCCCGACCGCGCGCGGCTTCGATGGTTACCGCTTGTTGCGCGAGTTTTTCTGTCTCCCGCAACGACTCATGTTCTGGAAGGTCGCGGGATTAAAAGACGCGTTCTCCGGCTGGCAAGGCAATCGCTTCGATCTGATATTCGGCTTTGACCATCTTGCAATGGACCTTGAGGAGCGCGTGGAAAAGTCCGCCTTCGGGCTTTTCAGTACCCCGGCAATCAACCTCTTCCCGAAGTCCTGCGACCGCGTCCCAATGAGTGGGCGCTTCAATGAGTATCAGCTCATTGTCGACCGCACACGCCCGTTGGAATTCGAGATTTACCGCGTAGAGGAAGCCACCGCGATCGATACCGATACCAACGCCGACATGCCCCTGTCGCCGTTTTACCGCTTCCGAGGTCGCGACCACGACGTGCCCGCCTATTACCAGTTGCACCGTCGCGACCGAGGCAAAACGGTTCGTGAGAAAAACTACGTCACCGGCCGCTCTTACCTCGGCACCGAAGTCTATATTTCGCTTTCCGATCCCTCGGCTCCGCCATTCAACTCACGCTACGATCAAATTGCGACCAAGGTTCTCTGCACAAATCGCCACCTGCCCAATGTCTTTCCCCGTGGCCTCGGACTGACAGATTTCTATACCGACGTCGCCGCTCCCATCACCGGCGTCCGCTGCCTGCTCAAGCCCACGCAACCTTACGCGCCACCGCCCGCCGGCGAGGTTAACTGGCAATTCATCAACAACCTTTCGGCGAACTTCTTTTCCTTCCTCAATTTCGAATCACACGAAGCCGCTGCCTTCCTGCGGCAGACACTACTGCTCTACGTGATGCCTAACGACCAGCAGGCGCGCAAGGAAATCGCCGGGCTCGAAGCCATCGCCGCCAAGGCCGCGGTGCGCCAGATTCCGACGGATGAGCACCCTGCCCTCGCCCGCGGAATGGAAGTCAAACTCACGCTCAACCCTGAATCATTCGCCGCCAGTAATGCCTTTGTCTTTGGCTCAGTAATTGAAAACTACCTGGCCCGCGGCGCATCGATCAACTCCTTCATCGAAACCAGTTACCACACACCCGCCGAAGGAGAAATCTGGCGCTGGCCGGCCCGCACGGGAGCGCGGAGTTTACTGTAGTGAACTCTGTGCTTGGTTCTTCGTTCGATTAAGCCGCTCTAACGAATCCCCTCCCCGCCCCAAGCCCATAAAAACCACACACCAAGCACTAAGCACTAAGCACCCCAAAAAACGCACATGTCTCACCTCGAAGATATCCTCAACGACCCGAAGTCCCATGACCTCATGTGGGCGCTGCGGGTGATTGAGGCGCAGTTTCTGGACTTCCCGCGCATCGGGGATTCGCAGACGCCGCGGCATGATCCGGTAAGGCTCGACCAACCGCCCAATCTTGGTTTTGCAACCTCGGAAATTGCGAAGATCAAGCCGCGTGAACATGGCTACCGGGTCGAGGTAAACAACTTTGGCATGTGGGGCCCCAACGGCGCAATGCCGCTGGCTTGGACGGAGTCCGTGCGCGACCGTCTGCACCACGCCAAGGATCCAACACTGGCCGACTTCACCGGGGTGTTCCACCACCGGATGATCAGCCTGTTCTACAAGTCGTGGTCGCGCTCGCGGAAAACGACTGATTTCGACCGTCCCGGTGAGCAACGGTTCTTTAATTACCTGGGATCGCTCGCTGGAGTCGCCGCGCACTACCGCAGTACCAAGGGCAAAGACGTGCCCGGCTTCGCCAAAATTTACTACTCGGGCCTGCTTGGTCGTTACAACCGCGACCCCCAGTCTCTCGCCGCATTGCTGGAAGATTTTTTCGAGGCCCCCTTTGCCGTAGAGGAATACGTGGCGCGTTGGGTGGAAGTTTCCCCTGACGAGCGCAGCAGCATGGGCGATGGTTTTCAACTTGGCACCGCAATGCTCGGCGAGCGTTGTTGGGACTGCCAAACGAAGTTCCGCCTCGTGGCCGGCCCCCTCAACCGCGAGGAGCTCAAACGTTTCGCCATTGAGCCGCAGGCATTCGTCCACATCTGCCGTTGGCTTGAGTCCTGGATTGGCCACGAAATGGAGTGGGAACTCAAGCTCCTGGTCAAAGGCGAGGAAGCCCCCGGCATGCAACTCGGCGGTTCCCGCCTGGGCCGCGACACCTGGATTTTTTCAGAACAACCAACCGGCGTCCTCGGTGACGTCATCATGGACCCACCTTCCACCAACTGATACTATGGCTGAAATCAAGCGCTCTAAACTCTTCGGAAAACTCAACACGGTCTGTTACCAGGCCGCCGAAAGCGCTGCGGTCTTCTGCAAGATGCGCGGCAATCCCTACATCGAGCTCGTCCACTGGGTGCACCAACTATTGCAAAAGGACAATAGCGACATCGTCCTGCTCACGCGCCACTTCGAACTCGACCCCTCGAAGCTCTCATCGGACGTCATTGCGGCGCTCGACCGCCTGCCCCGTGGCGCGACCTCCATCAGTGATTTCTCCAGCCACATGCTCGACGCCGTGGAGCGCGGCTGGGTCTACGCCTCGCTGCTTTACAGCGCGAAGTCAGTCCGTTCCAGCCACTTGATCCTGGGCATGCTCAAGACCGACAATCTGGCGGGCATCCTCTTTTCCATCTCCGGCGAGTTCAAGAAGATCGACAAGGACAAGCTCAGTGAGGCCCTGCCGAAGATTGTCGAGAGCTCAATCGAAGAAGAAACCGCCGCCGCCGAAGGCACGACCGACGTCGAGCCCGGCCAGGCCAGCGAAGCCATGTCTGGCCCAATGGGAAAAGGCGAGGCGTTGAAGAAATTCACGGTGAACCTCACCCAGGAAGCCCGCGACGGCAATCTGGACCCCGTTATCGGCCGCGACCCGGAGATTCGTCAACTCATCGATATCCTCATGCGCCGCCGCCAGAACAACCCGATTCTCGTCGGTGAGGCGGGCGTGGGTAAAACCGCGGTCGTCGAAGGCTTCGCCCTGCGCATCGCCGATGGTGACGTGCCCCCGGCTTTCCAAAACGTCAACGTCCACGCGCTCGACCTCGGTGGTCTGCAGGCCGGTGCCAGCATGAAGGGCGAATTCGAAAACCGTCTCAAGCAGCTCATCGAAGAGGTGCAGGCCTCGACCGAGCCAATCATCCTTTTCATCGACGAAGCACATACGCTCATCGGCGCGGGTGGCGCGGCTGGCCAAGGCGACGCGGCCAACCTGCTCAAGCCCGCCCTCGCCCGTGGCACCCTGCGCACCATCGCCGCGACGACTTACAAGGAATACAAAAAATACATCGAAAAAGACCCGGCCCTCACCCGCCGTTTCCAGACCGTCGCCGTCGACGAGCCCAACGATGAAACCTGCGTGCGCATGCTGCGCGGTCTCGCCGAGAAGCTCGGCAAGCACCACAAAATTGAAATTCTCGACGAGGCGCTCGAAGCCGCCGTCAGCCTGTCGCGTCGTTACATCCCGGACCGTCAGCTTCCGGACAAGGCCGTGAGCCTGCTCGACACTGCCTGCGCCCGCGTGGCCGTCAGCCAGTCCACCCACGCCGCCGCGCTGGAAGACGCCGAACGCCTGATTTCCTTCCTCGAAATCGAGCGCGGCATCCTTGAGCGCGAAAAGGAAATCGGCAAGGAGCACACGAAGCGTCTCAAAGAAATCGACGAAAAGCTCACCGAGGCCAAGCAGCGCCAGACCGACATCAGCGCCCGCTGGGCCAAGGAGAAGGAACTCGTCGACGCACTCATTAAGGCCCGCGGTACGAGTAGTACCGAAGCCGGTGCCAACGGCGACTCCCCGGAAGGCGCAAGCGAAGAAGAAACCGTCACATCGCCCGCCGACCTCCGCGTGCTCGACCAGCAACTGGAACTCGAGCAAGGCGAATCGCCGATGGTTTTCGCCGACCTCAATGCCCAGATCGTCGCGTCGGTGGTTGCCGACTGGACTGGCATTCCGGCTGGCCGCATGGTCCGCGATGAAATCGCCGCCGTGCTCAAACTTGCTGACACATTGGAAAACCGCGTAGTGGGTCAGCGTCACGCGCTGGACCTCATTTCGCAGCGTATCCAGACCAACAAGGCCGGACTCGAAGGCCATAACAAGCCCATCGGCGTATTCCTCCTCGCGGGCCCCAGTGGCGTCGGCAAAACCGAAACCGCGCTCGCCCTCGCCGAAACCCTTTATGGCGGCGAACGGAACCTCATCACGATCAACATGAGCGAATTCCAGGAGGCGCACACCGTTTCAACGCTCAAGGGCTCGCCCCCAGGCTACGTTGGCTACGGCGAAGGCGGCGTCCTCTCGGAAGCGGTCCGCCGCAAACCTTACTCCGTCGTCCTGCTCGACGAAGTGGAAAAGGCACACCCGGACGTGCACGAAATCTTCTTCCAGGTCTTCGACAAGGGTGTCCTGCAAGATGGCGAAGGCCGCATGATCGACTTCAAAAACACGATCATCCTGCTCACATCCAACGTCGGCAGCGACCTCATCATGAAGCTCTGTGAAGACCCGGAATTGAAGCCTGAACCGGAAGCGCTTGCCGAGACGCTCCGTGACCCGCTGCTCCAGACCTTCCCCGCCGCACTGCTCGGTCGCCTCTCGGTCATCCCGTATTTCCCGCTGACCGACGATGTGCTCTCGATGATTATCCGCCTGCAATTCAAGAAGGTGGTCGACCGCGTCCGCGAAAACCACGACTGCGAACTCGTCATCGAAGATGCGGCAGTCGAGCTCGTGCTTGCGCGCTGCACTGAGGTGGAGAGCGGCGGCCGCATGGTCGAGGCGATCATCCTCAACCAGCTACTCCCGCGCATCAGCCGCGAAATCCTTTCGCAGATGCTGGAGGACAAGATTCCCGCCCGGATCATCGTTTCCGCGGCAGATGACGCCTTCACTTACGAATTTGAGGCTGCAGAACAGGAAGCTCTCCTCGAGCCCGTCGGCGCGGAATAAATTTCCCGCCTCGCCCGTCCCACCTACAACCACACGAAGCCAGCTATGCCAAATCAAACAGTAATG
>JBNNDZ010000196.1:0-3044 GCA_050285865.1 Puniceicoccales bacterium | reverse complement strand
GCAATCACCGGCTTTTCCAGAGCCTCTATCTTGTCGAACACATTGCCGTGGAACGGGGCGGGCACGTCGGGAAATTCCCCGATATCGGCGCCGGCAGGAAAGGTCGCGCCCTCGGCGCGGATCACGGCGGCGAGAATATTGGCATCGGCGGCAATCCGGTCAGCCGCGGCGTCGAGCCCTTTACGCACTTCATGACCCAGTGCGTTGACGGGGGGGCTTGCGATCGTAACGATCGCGATGCCATTTTCAACTTCGACGGTGACGGGCTCTGCCATTCTGCTCTCCTTGATAGTCGCCGGCGCGCAATTGTCCGGCCTTACTGGTGCGCCAGCAAAAGACGATTCGTCCGCTGGCATTTAGTCGAGGGAATGGCGTGGGAAAGATTCAATGGCAAACATGCAGGCGCCCAATCGCATCTTTCAGATTGGGCTACACGCCAGTCGCGTACACGAAAAAGCCGCCCGGTCACTTGGACGGAGCGGCTTTTCAAATTCGATGCGGCGGATCAGAAGCTGACCGGCGGAAGATCCTCATCGTCATCACCGCCTTTTGTCGCAACATATACGCCGCCAGCGATCAACAAAAGGCCGAGGAGGATGAAAATCGTTCCATTATCGTCGTCATCGCCCAGTTCGCTGGCATTGCCAGCGGGTGCTGCGATGTGGGTGTTGGTGGAACCAACCGTGCCAAGTGGCGCAGCGTGAGCATGGATCGGCGCGATAACTACATTTGCGGCGATAATCGTGGCCGTAAGTCTCTTGAGCAGCATCGTTCCTCGCAATAGATCCGTTCTATTCATGCCCATGATAGTAACAAACGGACTATATTGCAATGCAATATGGAAAGAGTTTGACCTCCCGACCGGGCATGGGACTTTTCAGCGCTAAAAAGCTCCAACGGCATGTTAAGGTGGAGCGATCCCGGTCGCTCCACCCTTGAAAACAATCAGGCGCTGACGGGCTCGTCGTCATCGTCGTCCACAGCAAGCCAGATGCCTCCACCAATAACAGCAGCCATGACGACGAGCGACAGCAAGCTGGCGCCGCCAAGTTCGCTGCTTTCACTTGCAGGTTGTGATGCACGCTCCACCCCGTTGGCGCTGGCCAAGACCGGAGCGGTGGCAACCCCCATTGCTGCTAAACCGCAGATAATCTTCTTCCACATGGTGCAAGGTCCTTTTTCATGCCCGCCAATGCACAAACCGGCTCGCGATCAAAAAGTTCTCGCAAATGCGATGAATGGAGGTGTGCGATGCGGCAGGCCGAAATTCATGGAGAGCTGCGGGTGTCCGGATAGTTTGCCGAATTTCCTGCTGCGATTGCGAAAAGTCTGACGACAGAATACCCATATGAGAAACCCCGCAGCGAGCTGGCTCGCCACGGGGTTTCGCATGGTCAGCGGCCAGGAAGTGCCGCCCTGACAAAGCCTCTATCGCTCTTCCGTGCCCGCTTGCCGATCAGGAAAACTGCTTTTCGAGAAATGGCGCAGGCGGCGAAAGTAACTCAGCGATAATGCCTCGTAGTGGACTTCACCGACCTCTCTGCTGGACCATGAGACATCGGATCACCTCCTTTCGCGCCGGGGCCAAGATTGCCGCGCATTCGCAAGCCCCCTGGTGCCTTGCGTGCGGCCGGGCCGGGGCGGGATCCGGGCTTTTGCTGACCGCTTCCTGGCGGTCTGCGGCGACCCGTCGCCCCGTCCTTGATTCGCAGGCTGCAGTTTTTGCGCTGCAACGACAAGGCTTGAAATTGTTTTATTCACTGTCAGAATAGACGGATTGTCGCAAATCAGGCCAAGCCCCTCAATACACAGGGCGAATTGCCGGATTTTCGCCCTTTTGGCGCGCTATTGCCGGCAATCCTGCACCACCCGCGCAACTTCCGCCCAGCTCGGCATCACCAGCAATGTCTGGCCCGATACCGACACGGCGAATTTTCCGCGCGAGAATACGATGGCATCGACCAGCGAATCATTGGGCGACAGGCTGGCGACCAGTTGCGGCGAAGCGCCCGACTGAACGGCGGCGGGCACCGTACGGGTGGTGGAGGTCGTTGCCACCGTCATGCCGGTTTCGGCGGCATTCGCGGGGCTGCCCGCGCGCCACAGGCGGATCTGGCGGCTCGGCTTTTCGCAAGCCAAGGTGAACTGCGCACCTGTTTGGGTGGTACCGAACAAGGCGCGGGTAACATTGCCATCCGCGCGATAGGCCCAGGTGCCGGGGGTCACCGGTGCATCCTGCCAATCGGCAATCGTGCGCTGGACCGGTGTGGGTGCCGGTGCCGGAGTGGGCGCAGGCGACGGAGCGGGGACGGGCGGGGGCGGCGTCGGGGCACATGCGGCCGTCAGCGCCAGCCCCGTTCCGGCGATCATTGTACCCGCCAATGTCCAGCAACGCCGCATGGCCGCGGCGGCGGCCTTGCGGCGCGCGGTTTCTGGGACTGCGGAAACGGGCGAAAGGGAATTGCGGCTTGGCGTCATGGTCTGCTTATGCGAAGCCTTCATCGTTCGCTCAAGCGCCAATCGGCCAAAGCGGTTTTTCCAGCCGACCGACCATGACAGAATCCCCGAAAAACAGCCCCTCGACCGACAAAAAGCAGAAACCGCGCAAGATGCGGGTGGACCAGATGCTGGTCGAACGCGAACTGGCCGAAAGCCGCAGCCGCGCACAGGCGCTGGTGATGGCGGGGCTGGTGTTCGCGGGCGAGGTGAAGATCGCCAAGCCCGGACAGCAATTACCGTCCGATGCCCCCATAGAGGTGCGCGGGCGCGATCATCCGTGGGTGTCGCGCGGCGGGATCAAGCTGGCCCATGCGCTCGACCATTTCGCGCTGAACCCGGATGGTGCGACGGCGATGGATATCGGCAGTTCGACCGGCGGATTTACCGATGTGCTGCTGACAAACGGGGCAAGCCATGTTTTCGCCGTCGATTCGGGCACGAACCAGCTGGCCTGGAAATTGCGGAGCGATCCGCGGGTTACCGTGCTGGAACAGACCAGCGCCCGGATCCTGACGGCAGACCAGATCGACCGCCACTGCGACTGG
>JBNNDZ010000195.1:0-5410 GCA_050285865.1 Puniceicoccales bacterium | reverse complement strand
GCGGACGCCGACTTTGATCGGCAGCTCCAGGCGTTCACCGGCACGCTCAACGGTCACTGTCACCAACTCGTCCGGACGGGTGTAGAAGAAGGCTGTGCGGAGATTTTCGTCCGTTTTGACCTCGAAATCGCCAACTTTTAGCAGCACATCGCCGGGTTTCACGCCACCACGCTCAGCGGGGCCGCCTGCTTCAACACCCTCGATCTCGATCAGGGCGCCTTTGGTGACGTCGGGCTTTTGCAGGGTGTTGAAGCCGAAATGAGCAAAGGTCACCTTACCCGAGAAAAGGATGTCGTCGCGGATGCGCTGCACCGCGCGGGCGGGCAAAATGAACGATGAACGGATCTCCGGCAGGGCGACGATGACCATGCCGATGAGCGAGCCGTTGATATCGAATACCGGTGAACCACCCTCCCCGCCGTCGAACGGGATGTCCGAGCGCAGGTAAATCGTGGGCAAAATGCGGTCGCCGTAACGGGTGTTCCAGCCGTTGATGAGCCCCATCGACGGGCCCGCGGGCATGCCGAGTTCGGAGGTCAACGCGACCACGAAACTGCCAATTTCGGGCAGCATCGGCTTTTCCGAAAAGCGCAGGTATTGGAAGTCGGGCGGAGTGGCCATCGACTTGATGATGGCGATATTCGTAAGCGGATCGCTTCCAACGACTTCCGCGATATACCCTACACCATCGCGCTCCACCCACAAACGGTCAGCGCCGAAAATGGTGTTGGTATTGGTGAGGATATGCCCGTCTCGGCTGATGTAGAAGCCGGTCCCGATGAACAATGCCGGGCGGCCTTTGTCGTTGTCCGGGTTGTGCGCCGCGTAGACCGTGACCACCGCATTGCGGTTGGCCTGGTAAATATCGACCACGCGCTTTTGCAGGGCGAGCGCATCGCCGCCATTCGACTCAGCCTGCGCCAATGGCAGGAAGCATGTGGTTAAAAAAAAACTGCGGCGAGCCATCGGCGAACCGATGAGCCGGCAACTGGGGTCGGGGTCAGCACAGGATGCCTTGGATTAATAGAAGGAACGGACCGGGCCGGTCGCCATGGCGACAGACTGGTGCGCCGCGCGTTCGAGCGCGTTATAAGCGAAGTGCACGCCATCCCGCTGGCTGGTGGGCATGTAGTGCGTCGAGGCAACCGTGGTGAAAACCGGGTCCGAAGACGCTTCGCTGGTCGAAAATGAACCCACCACGAAATGGGAATCAGCCGAAGAAGGCAATTGGGGAGCAGACTCGGCCACCGGAGCCGCGACTTCGGCCACCGGGACGGAATCAACCGCCGCCAAGAGGTCTGCCGGGGAAGAATCTACGGCTGGAGACAGCGTTTTATCCGCCGTGACCGCCGTCGGACCAACCCAGGTAACCGACAAGGCAAAAGCCGCCGAGGCACCTGCTGGTACGGCAATCGAGGCGATCAGCCCGGTGCGTTCACGCAGACGCTGGAGCAGCGAAGGCTTCTTCACCATACCCTGCCAGGGCTTGGCGTTCAGTTCTCGATCAAACCGACGCCAGAACTCGGCATCGGGCTGCTCGCAGCGCTTAAACTGCAGCAGTTCTTCGAGAGAAATCTTGTCCGTTTCTTGCGAATCGGTTTTTGGCATAATTAAAAAAGTGGAAAAGGCAGCAGAATCTATTCCAGATACCCTTTGAGGGTCTCGCGCAATTGCTGTTTCGCGTAATGCAAACGGGAACGAACGGTGCCTTCGGAAGTTTTGGTGATTTCCGCAATTTCCTGATGGCTGAGCCCTTCGATCTCGTAAAGCACGACGACGGTCCTGTGTTTAACAGACAACTTTTGCAGCGCATCGTTCAATTTTTCCTGCAACTCGCGCATATAAGTCGGTTTATCCGTCTTGGCGCGGGATGCGAGGGACTCCAGCTTTGCCGCCGAGGAACCTTCCTCGTCGATCTGCTCAAAGCTGAAAAAGCGGCGCTTACGGTTGCGCTTGAGGTGCGTGATCGTCGTGTTCACCGCGATCCGGTAAAGCCACGTGAAGAACGACGACTTGCCCTTGAACTTGCTTATCGAGCGAAATGCCCGGATAAACGCCTCCTGCGTAAGGTCATTGGCGTCTTCCCGGTTCGAGGTCAAATTATACACCACCGAAAACAGGCGTTCGCGGTATTTGACGATCAACTGGTCAAAAGCGGCCATTTCACCGGCCTGCACCCGCTTGACGAGCACGGCATCCTCACTCGCCGCACTTTGCGCGGGAGTTGCCTCGGCACCAACGACCGAACGGACGACTGTGGAAGCATCAGCCATACTGCATCAAGGTTATGCTCATAGTACCCGCCATGTGCGTTTGCGCAACTAAAATCGTGGGATTGGCGGGGTTCGTGGGGTGTGGGGCGAGGGGGTGCGATGCGTGGGGCGCGATGTGTGAGCGGTATATGTAGGCAGCGGCGTGACGCGCGGCTTGCCTGGAGGCTGCGCCCTACCTTTGTGCGACGCGCACGAGGTAGGGAGGGCTGGCCTCAGCCCTCCGTGCGTGACCCCGCGCCACGCAAACAACTGTGAGATAGGCCTACGGTGCGGAGTGACGCTGCCTTGGATCGATTATGCACTCAGCGTGACGTGCGGAGGCTTGAGGCCAAGCCTCCCTACCCCGGTGTGACGCGTCATGCGTGAGCGGTAAATGCGGGTGGCAGCGTGACGTGCGGCTTGCCTGGAGGCTGCGCCCTACCTTTGTGTGACGCGGTGGGCGCGTGGCGTGCGGAGGCTTGAGGCCAAGCCTCCCTACCCTTGCTGGGTGACCCTGGACATTTGGGTGCGGACGAATTGGCTTAGCGACAGAAGGCGCTGGGCGGAATCGGCCTCGGCGTAAGGGGCGAGTTCGGCGTCGCCGGCAGCGAGCTCGGCCTCGAAGCGGGTGGCGACGTCTTCCTGGATGCCCAATTCGCGCATGGCGGCGGGCAAAATTTCGATGAGGTTCGCGTGGCTGGCCTCGTCGGCCTTGTTCGTAATCGCGTCCCAATCCAGACGACCGTTGCCTTCGGTGGCTTGACGCAGGAGCAGGAGCGGCAAGGTGAATTTGCCGCTGGCCAGATCGGTGCCCAAGGTTTTGCCAATTTTGGCCTCATCCCCGAGGATGTCGGCCATGTCGTCGAAAATCTGATAGGCCACGCCAAGGCGACGACCGAATTCCGCATAGGCGGCCACGCGTTCGTCGTTGAAGCCCGAGAGGTGCGCGCCCAAATAGCACGAGACTTTGAAAAGCTCGGCGGTTTTCAGGTCGATCACGCGGAAATAATCATCGAGCGACAGCATCGAATTGCCGCGCTCGAAGGTCTGGCGAATTTCCCCGGCACAAACGCGGCGGGTCGAGGCCGATACTGCGCGGCAGACGGCCACGGTGGGGAACTCGGTCGCCAGATTCAGGGCCTGGGCAAACAAGGCGTCGCCCAGCAAGACGGCGGCGTCGGGGCCCCATTTGGCGCTGGCGGTGTCCGAATTGTGGCGAATGGCGGCGTCGTCCAGAATATCGTCGTGCACGAGGGTCGCGAGGTGGACCAGCTCGACGACGGCGGCGGCACGAATTAGGTCCACCGGCGGCTCGGCATCGTCATTACTCCAGCCGCTAAAGAACAACAGCATGGGGCGGATGCGCTTGCCCTGGTTCATCAGGCAGTAGCGGACCATTTCGCGCAACTCAGGCTCGAAGGCATCGACCTGCTGGTCCATAAACGCGTTGAGCGCCGCCATGTGGTCCGCCAACGGGGCCATGATTGCCTGGATCGAGGCAACCCGTTCGGAGGTTTGTTTTTGGTCGGCGGCGATCATTATTCGTGCGCTTAATAGATTTATAAGGAAAACAGACTTTAAACCAGCGGAGAGTCAACTACAACCACAACCGTTTCCAAGTCAAAAGACCAGCACTGTACAACGGCCCCTAACACCATTACTCATGTTTTCCACAACCGCGCCTTATCTCCCACTTGCCCAGATCGCTGAAGCTGCCACCGAGGCCGACAATGTCTCGGACATGCAAAGCGATCCCCTGATGATCGTCGTCATGTTCGGTGTGGCGTGTTACATCTTTAAGATGTGGCTGGACGACTTCCGCGCCCAGCGGAGTGGCAACCCCAACCCGAAGGCCTTTCCCGGCGCAACCGCTTGTGCAGCCCCGGCGATTATTTTGGCCGTTGTGGGTGCCTTGGTGATCCTCGGGCTGGAAACCGGCGGTGAAATCGCCCTGGGCATTGCGGGCGAACAATCGGACATCACTGCGCTGTTTCTGCTGTCGATCGTGGCGGCGGCCTTTATCGAGGAACTGATCTTCCGTGGATTTCTGGTGATCGAAGGCAAAGGGACGGCGGCGCTGATCGGCGGCGTGGTCGGCTTTTCTTTGCTGTTCACGGTTGCCCACCCCTTCTTCTGGGACCTCGACATGCCCGAAGGCGTCGCGGGCTGGCAAGTCTGGCAAGGCACACTAACCTGGGACTTCTCCACGAAACCGTGGTTCAGCAGCGCGATCGTCTTCATCAACTCGCTGTGGTTCTACGTGGTGAGACTGTGGAGCCTCAACCCGAGCCGCTCACTGATCCCCTGCATGGCCGCCCACCTCGCGAGCAACATCGGCGTATTCGTCATCAAACTCGCCCAGGGGCATGTCGTGGCGCTGTGGTAGCGTGACGCATTGTTTGATCCGCAGATTTGTGTGAGGCGGGTGTGATGTATTGTTTTATCCGCAGATTACGCAGATGAACGCAGATTTTGCGTGGCGTGAGGCGTGATGCTTTTATATCCGCAGATTGCGCAGATGGGCGCAGATTTTACGTGGCTTGTTTCTTGTTTTAGTAGGGCAAACAAGCGAACGAGTGGGGCGTTCTAATGGAAGTAGTGTTTGAGGTTTTTTGGGGAGCGTGAGTGAGCTGATTGCTATTAATACCGTACCAACACCCCTTTCCTTACCTTCGCCCCCAACTATAAATACCTCACCACGCAAAATCTGCGTTCATCTGCGTAATCTGCGGATCGATAAGACACGTCACGCCCCTGCGGATCGATAAGACACGTTACAAGCGACCGAGGCGGAGTTTGTGTTTGTCGGTGAGGTGCTTGAGCTGGCGGTAGCTGATGCCGAGTAACGCCGCGGCTTGCTGGCGGTGGCCGCTGGTGCGGCGCAGGGCTTCGGCGACGCAGCGGGCCTCGTGTTCGGCGATCACTTCAGGCAGGGGGAGGGAAAAATCGATCAGGGTGTCGATGCGGCGCTTCATCGAGGCCAGTAGTGCGGCCTTTTCCTTGGAGACTTTGTCCGCCTCGCGGGTCTCATGGGCGGTGGTCATCGGCGTGGATGACGGAGGCGCAGCGGGAATCGTTAAGCGACTTTCCCAGGGCGTGGCGAAGGGGTTGAAATCGACCTCGGAAATTTCGTCCATGTCAGCATCGAGACGATAGAC
>JBNNDZ010000194.1:0-6067 GCA_050285865.1 Puniceicoccales bacterium | reverse complement strand
CCCGGTCATCAACGCTGGGGACGGTGCCCACGAGCACCCGACACAGGCCTTGCTCGACACCTTTACGCTTCGCGAAAAGCTCGGCCCGGACCTCACCGGTAAAAAGGTGACGATTCTCGGCGACATCCTTTTCAGCCGCGTAGCCCGGTCCAATATCTGGGCGCTGCGCAAGCTGGGGGCGGAAGTCACCCTTGCCGGCCCGGCAACGCTTGTCCCGCATGAGTTCCGACACTTCAATGTCCGCGTTTGCCACGATCTGCAGGAAGCCCTTTACGACGCCGACGCCGTCATGCTGCTGCGCATTCAGCACGAACGCCAGTCCTCCACTCACTTCCCGTCACTCGGCGAATACACCAGCATGTTCGGGCTCAATGAGAAGCGCGCGGGCTGGCTGAAGCCGGGCGCGATCATCATGCACCCGGGCCCCATCAACCGCGGGGTGGAAATCGACTCCAAACTCGCCGACTCCGAGCGCTCGGTCATCCTCGAACAAGTTACCAATGGCATCGCCGTACGCATGGCGGTGCTCTACCTTTGCGCCCACTACACAGCCCAATCCCGGTCCGCATGAGCAACGCACTTTGGATAAAAAATGGTCGCGTAATCGACCCCGCCAACGACCGCGACGAAGCGGGCGACGTATTCGCCGTGGACGGCAAACTGGTCGACTCCCTCAGCGCCAAGCAGAAGAAGGAAGCGACCGTCGTCGACGCCAAGGGGCTCATTGTTTGCCCCGGCTTTGTTGACCTGCATTGCCACCTCCGCGAACCCGGCGACCGGCACAAGGAAACAATCGCCTCCGGCAGTCGCGCGGCAGCCAAGGGCGGTTTCACCACCGTCGTGGCGATGTCGAACACCAAGCCTCCCGCCGACAGCGTGGGCGCAATCCGGCAAATCCTCGACCTCATCGACCGCGACGCCGTTATCAACGTTTTGCCGACGGGTTGCCTGACCCTCAACCGCGAAGGCGAACGCCTGGCCCCGATTGGCTCGCTCAAGCAGGCGGGCGCAGTCGCCATTACCGACGGCGGTCACTGCATCCAGAACAACGAAATCATGCGCCGCGGCACCGAGTATGCCTCGATGTTTGGCCTCGTTGTGCTCGACCATTGCGAAGACGCCACGCAGACCAAGGACTGCGTGATGAACGAGGGAGTCTGGTCACTCCGCCTCGGCTTGCGCGGCATGCCAAGTGCGGCAGAAGACATCATGGTTGCGCGGGACGTCATTTTTTCGGCCCATTACGGCGCACGCATCCACCTGCAACACGTCAGCTCGTTGTATGCGGTGGACGTGATTCGCCGGGCAAAACAACGCGGCGTGAAGATCACGGCAGAGGTAACCCCGCACCACCTGTCGCTGACCGAAGCCTCGCTTAAGGACTATAATACGCACTTCAAAGTCGTCCCGCCGCTGCGCACCGAGGACGACCGCCAGGCACTGATCGAAGGCCTGCTTGATGGCACAATCGACTGCATTGCCACCGCCCACGCACCGCATACCGAGATCGAAAAGGACAAGGAATTCGACTACGCGCCTTTCGGCATGAATGGGCTCGAAACCGCCCTGCCCGTTTGCCTCGACACCCTCGTGCGCTCCAAACTGATCGATCTGCCAACACTGATTGACTGCCTGACCCGCCGTCCGGCTAAGGTGTTGGAGCTTGACCGCGGAACCCTTTCAACGGGTGCGTCGGCGGATATCACCATTTTCGACCCGGAAGAAAGCTGGCGCGTCACGCCGCAAACTCTGGCGAGCCTCTCGCATAACTCACCGTGGCTCAATTTGACGCTGCGGGGCAAGGTCCGCTGGGCCTTTCATGCGGGCCGTCAGGCCTTCCCGTTCGCCGAGTAGCGCAGTATCGGCGATATGGATTTGGCGGAAGGCATGCTCGCGCTGGTTGGCGCATACCCATTGGTGCTGCTCGCTCTGGGGCTGTTCTGGCTAGTGCAGGATGCCCGGGGAGAGTTAACCGTGCAGCCCCCCAACTCCCTGCCCGCCTGGAACACCCGTTGGCCGGAGTTTTTACTTTTCCTCACCGGCTCCGCGTTCCTCGTAATCGTGCTGTCCAGCCTGGCCACCAATGCCACGGTTGACTGGGAAACGAACAGCGTGCTGGAAGCCTGGCGGATGCCAGTGGTGGGGCTCGTTTTCCAGCTTACGATGCTGGCCATCATCGTAGTGGGGTTTCAGCCGAAAACGAATTTCCTCACCTTTAAAATCAATCCCCGCCTCGCGCCCAAAGGTGAAGTCTTCCGCGCCGGATTCCACCAGTTCGTTATTTCCATCCCGCTCGTTTTCGTGTTCGCGGCGGGCTGGGAAGGCTTGCTGAAGCTGGCGAACTTCCTGGGGTTTCCCGTCTCGCTGGAGCGACAGGAATTACTGGAGTTGTTCGACTTCAACCAGCCGATCGCGCTGACGATCCTACTCCTCGTTACGGCCATCGTTATCGCTCCGGTCACCGAAGAGTTGCTGTTTCGCGGTGTCATTTATCGTTTCCTCAAAGGCCGCTTTTCGGCGCGTTCCAGTGCAATATCCAGCTCGCTGATATTCTCGGCCATTCACGGGTACGAGATGAGTTTCCTGCCGTTATTCCTCCTTGGCATGCTGCTGTGTCGCAGTTATGAAAAGGAACACAACATTCTCGCGCCCATCTTTTTCCATGCGCTGTTCAACGCCAACACCATCGCGCTACTCTTCCTGGCGCAGGCGCTGACGCCCAGTTAACAAATTAACGTGACCCCCTTTACCGCAAGCCCGGACGACCAGGTCGCTCACATCGCCGAGGTCGAGCTCATCAAGCAAATCACGGCGTGGATGGAGCCCGTGTCGCCACCCCCGCCGTTTGGCATTGGCGACGATTGTGCGGTGATGGATTCCGGCGACGTCGGCACGATGCTGGTCACGGTCGATGCCGTGGTTTGGAACGAGCACTTCGACGACACTTTTACGGCCCAGGAAGCCGGTGCAAAACTCCTCAAACGCAACCTGAGCGATATCGCCGCCATGGGCGGGGCGCCCGCAGGCGCAGTCATTGCGCTCACGCTCTCAGACAATGTCAGCGTTGCCTGGCTGGAGGGTTTTTACGCAGGCATTCGCGAATGGGCGCAATCGATCGGCCTGCTGATCGTCGGCGGTGACATCACCCGTGGCGGCTCCAAGGATTTCTTTGCCGCTCACCTTACCCTGATGGGCAGTGCGCAACGTGCCGTTCGCCGTATGGGCGGCCAAAAAAGCGGCGACCACATTCTGGTGACCGGCTCACTGGGCGGCACCCGGCATGGCAAGGAAAAGACCTTCACACCCCGACTGCGCGAGGGCCAATGGCTGTCCGAGCAAAACGTCGTCAAGGCCATGATCGACGTCACTGACGGGCTCGCCAAAGACCTGCCTGCATTACTCCCGAAAGATACGTGTGCCGCATTGGACGTGGCTAAAATCCCGATAAGTGATGCCGCCCGCGAGTTGGCCAATCGCACGGGTAAAAGCCCATTGGAGCACGCCCTTTGCGACGGCGAGGATTACGAACTGCTGTTCATACTCGATGGAGAAGTCGACGCCGAACTCCTCATTCAAGAATGGCCGCAATGCGGCGATACACCCGTGGCTGTGATTGGCCAAGTCGCCGATGCGCCAGCCCCTGAACTCACCGGAAAACTCGTCGACAGCACAACGGGCAAAGCAATCGAAGGCGAGGCCTTCCAGCACTTCCGAACATAACACAAATCGTAGCCGTGAGCGTAAGCTCGTGGATCCACGCATTATTTATGTGACATCATCCATGCTCGCCAAGCCTGGCAGATTGTGTTTCAACATAGGCAACCTGTGCTGCTATGGCTGATTTGAAAGATAAAATCTGGTATTACTCTCCCGATGGCTCCCAGATGGGACCGCTCGCCGCCGAAGAACTCAAAGGCATGGTCGACCGTGGTGACATCTCGCCTGAGACCCCGGTTTGGCGCACGGGAATGGAAAACTGGCAGCCTGCTGCGCAGGTAACCGAACTCGGGATCTCCGCAGCACCAGCCGGCGGCAGTCTCAAGCTTGGTGCCACGCGCAAGTATGATAAAATCAACTTGAAAGAAGACACATCCGGCAATGTGAACGTGCAGGACATGATACAGCCCCAACCCGGGCGTGGCACTCATGTTCGCACCGGTTCGCGCTTGCTGGATGAGCCCAAGGTAGGCTTCTTCGAAAGTATTGGTCTGGGCTCATTCGAAGCCGCATTCTTTGCAATCGTGCTGGTGCTTTCGGCCATCGCTTGCCTGCTGCAGCCGGTTTACTGGCACGCCATCGTAATGGGCGCAGGCTTGTTCACGTTTGTCGTCGCCGAAATCGCATGGATTGTCCGCGCCTTTTTAAAACATTGGGCCTGGGGCCTCGCGGTTTTCTTTTTCTTCTTCCCGGCTGCACTAATCTATCTGTTTTTCGACCTGCGCAACGCCGGTAAATCCCTCGTGTTGATGCTGGTGGGCATTGCGGCGATCATCACGCCCATCACATTCCCCAGCTTCCGCGACAGTCCCGTTTACAAATACTACGAAGTTTTTTACGACGAATTTCAGGCTGAGCTCGAACGCCAGCAACAGGAAATCGAGCAAACTCGCTCGCAGCAGTTCGATCAGTTTGGCGAGTAGGCCTCGGTTGTTGTTAACCACGGATAACTCGGATGAACGCGGATGCTGTTGCTAAATAGTGCCATCTTAGTTCGTTGCATTTTCCTCAGCCTGAAAGGCTGTCGCAACGTAGCGAAGGGTAAAACCCCTCGTATAATCGACTTCTTCTTCATCAAGGCTGTACGGCTTGGTCAACGTGTAGTTGTGTTAGCGGGTTGAACAAGGCTTCCAGCCTCAAGCCATTTGGCCGATAAATCTGAGAAGAATTACGCTTACAGGCACCCTGATGCCTCACCACTCCCATCTCCTTGTCGGTGAACATTTTCCTTGGTTTTGGCGCGAATTTGGCTATCAAAGTTCGGCATGGCGGAAACCGTCCCGACACAAACCGGCCCCTCCATCGAAGGGGTCGATCAGGCCATTGACCGCATTCGCGAATTCCTGTTCTCGATTCAGGAAGACGGCGGATACTGGAATTGCGAGCTACCGATCGACTCGACCGTCGCTTGTGATTACCTCCTGTACTTCCACTGGGCTGGCAACGTGGACCAGATTCCCCAGGATCGCATCGCGGAATTCGTCAAAAGCCGACAGAACGAAGATGGCGGCTGGCCGCAATTCCCGGGCGGCCCCAGCGAGGTCAATGCCACCGTCAAGGGCTACCACGCGCTCAAACTTTCCGGCGAAAGCCCGAACGCCGACATCATGGTCAAGGCCCGTGAAAAGGCCCTGGAGCTTGGCGGCATCCCGGCCATGTGCACCTGGCACAAGCTCTACCTCGCCCTCGTAGGCTGCTTCCCGTGGAAGGATTGTCCACTGATCCCGGTCGAGGTCATGCTGCTGCCCAAGTGGTCCCCGTTGCATATTTACCGCGTGTCCAGTTGGACCCGCAACATGCTCGTCCCGTTGGCCGTCATCAACCACTTCAAGCCGACCCGCATCATCGAGCACTGCCCGGACCTGAATGAGCTCTATCCCGGCGGCACGATGGACGGCGATTGGAGCCTGCCTTGGGGCAAGAAGCCAATTTCCTGGAAGAATTTTTTCCTGACCTGCGACAAGCTTGGCCGCATCGTCAACCACCTGCCCGAGTGGATGTTCCGCCAGCGCGCACTCAAACAGGCCGAGTCCTGGATGTGCGACCGCGTCAGCCACGGCTCCGACGGCATGGGGGCAATTTTCCCGGCCATCATGAACGTCCTCGTCTCGCTGGAATGCCTCGGCTACGCGAAGGACCACTGGTTGTTTGAAAAGAATCTCCAGCACTTCAAGGACCTCACCAGTGACAGCGACTGGTGGGCGACCTACGGCAAGACTAAGGGCAATTCCACCGACGGCCCGGAAGACTGGCGCATTGCCCCGTGTTTCTCCCCGGTTTGGGACACCGCCATCATCACCATGGCTATGGCTGAAAGCGGTCACGACCCCGCCGATCCGCGTCTGCAAAA
>JBNNDZ010000193.1:0-9476 GCA_050285865.1 Puniceicoccales bacterium | reverse complement strand
GGTTTGGGAAGCTGATGAATTGATGTTGATGTCGCCTGCATTGGTGAAATCGGTTGTGGCATCGACGAAGAAGTCCATCGAGTTGGCGATGTCGATTTGTCCGCCCGTTGGGTTAGTAAACGAGCCACCGACCAGCGTGGTATCGCCTGTAAAATCAAAGAGCCCCGTGCCAGCGTTATTGATGGTGGCGTTGTTGAACGTCGCGTATTGGGATTGTAGCGTGTTCCCTGAACCGTTTGTGATGAAACCGTTGTTAATGGTCGCATTGATCAATTCCAGTCGGCCGCCAGGGTCTGATGAAATAGTGGCGGCGGCGGAGTTGGTCACCGTCCCACCTTGAATGCGAAGCGTGCTTCCGTCGGCGGCGGTCATCGTCCCGGAGTTCTGCATCGGCAGGGCGTCGGCAGGGTTGATGATGAGCGGAGTCGTTTGATTGGCCAGGATTGCGCCCTGGTTGTCGAAGGAGCCTACGTTGTTAATGAGCGTGCCCGCGCCGGAAATCGTGGAATCCGCCATGACTTCCCAGCCGGCGGCGTTGTCGGTCGCGAAGATCCGATTTCCGCCGTTGTTACTCAGGATAATGTTGGCGTTTTCAATGGTGACAACGCCGCCCGTGGCACGAAGGCCGGTTTGCGAAGCAGTACTTTGGAGAAGAAAGTTTCCACCCTCAATACGACCGAAGTCCGCAGAGTCGTCGATGGTCAGAATGCGTGCGTTAGCGATGCTCAATATTGCGCCCGATTGCAGGACAACATCTTCCACCGTGGCTTGCTGGTCGAGCGTGACGGTCGTGGGCGCGAGCGGACTGCTCGAATTGATCGTTACATTATAGGTGGTGGTGCCGTTATTATCGGGCACCACTTGCGGATTCCAATTGGCCGGGGCGCTCCAGTTACCGTCGCCGGGATTGTTCCAGTTGACGAAGACAGCTTGTGCGGAGGCTTCGCCTGTGAGCAAGGCGAGGGCCGTAGTAAGAGCGATAATACGGTTCACAGTAAGTAGTGCAAAATTTACGGCGACAACGGAGCCATTGTCGAAAGTCGCACTTATCTATACTGGAAGGCCGCTGCAGCGGCAAGTTCAATTAGCCCGGGTAATGTCCTCCATGTATTTCTCTAGGGAGTGTCTGGGTCACTGCTCAACCGTAACGACGTCGATTTCGGTGAGGAGGCCGTTGACGTCAGTCGGGGAGATTGCGGCCATTTGCTCGGCGTCAAACAGCTTGTCGTCCAATGAAAGGTCGAGACGGCTCTTGAGGACCTTAAAAACAGAAATTGTGCCGGTTTCCTGGTTTTTCATCACGGCGAAACGCGGGCGAACGGTCGTTCCGTCGATGTCTGGCGAGCGGTATTCATAGGCCTGCATCTCTTTGGTGGGCTTACCGTTTTCACCGTAGAAAATGACCTTGCGAATTTCGAAGCTGGTTGGGTCGAGGTATATGTCGCGATACTGATAGCCGCTGGGAACATTGTTCTTGGGGGTGGCGCGCACGACTGCGCATTCTTCTCCCTGGGCCTCACCGTCGGGCATGCGTTCGTAAAAGAAATTACCCGGTGCCTCGCGGATGAGGTCCTCGTATGCAAAGTCGGAACCGAGAAAATGTCCGGTGCGACCTTCGCCTGCCAATTTTACCGGCTTGCCGCTGGCGGGTAGGTAAAGGTATTGCGTCACCTTGTCGTTGGCACCGACGTCTGTAAGTACGCTGACGCCTTCGACTTCTTGTGGGCGAATGAGGCGAATGAGGTAGTCGAAGCCTGCATCATCCTTGCGGGTCAGCGCGAGGAAACGGCGTTTAACGACATCCTTACCCGGGGTGGCGGATTCAAATACTTTCAACTCAATGAAAGCCAATTCGCTGTCGACGGTCTGCGTTTCGGCATAGCGTTCGATCAGCTCGGGGCCAGTCAGATATTTGAAATCATCAGGCATGGCCATTGCGGCACAAGTGATGAAGGTTGCAGCGGAGGCGAAGAATAGTTTCAGCATAGCAGAGAATGAATTACAGGATTTTCTGTATAGGTCCATGCGTGATACGACGCCAGCAAAAATGCTCCAGTCAAGTCGCGCCAGATTATGGCAAAAAGAAGGGCGCAGTCCCAAGGCTTGCCGCACACACACGACCTGCCTGGAGGCTGCGCCCTACCAGAAATGATGCTGGATTAAACCTTAGCCAAGCGCCTTGAGCGCCATTTCGCGCTCGTCGAGGAGCTCCTGGTTGCTCTTGGCGATCTGTTCCTTGGCGTAGGCGTTGAGCTCGATGCCTTGGACAATTTCCCACTTTTCGCCGTCGCTCTTGATTGGCAACGAAGTGATGATGCCCTCCGGCACGCCGTATTCGCCCTTGGAGAGGACGCAGACGCTGTGGAACTGGCCTTCGGGGGTTGGTGTGGTAAGGCTGACAACTGTGTCGACAACGGCATTTGCAGCCGAAGCTGCCGAGGAAGCACCGCGAGCTTCGATGATAGCTGCGCCGCGCTTGCCCACCTTGGGAACGAACTCGTTCTTGAGCCATTCTTCGTCGGTGATGACTTCGGTTGCGGGCTTGCCGTCTATCTTGGCGTTGTAGAAGTCGGGGAACATGGTCGGGGAGTGATTGCCCCAGACGCAGAGGTTGGTGACGTCCTTCACGAGCACGCCAGCCTTCTGCGCAAGCTGGGTCATGGCGCGGTTCTCGTCGAGGCGGGTCATTGCGAACCAGCGATCAGCCGGGACGTTCGGCGCATGCTGTTGGGCGATGAGGCAGTTGGTGTTGCAAGGGTTGCCCACGACCAATACGCGCACATCGCTGGCAGCGTTGTCATTGATTGCCTTACCCGGGCCGACGAAGATCTTGCCGTTGATGCCAAGCAGGTCCGCGCGCTCCATGCCTTGCTTGCGTGGCACTGAACCAACGAGGAGCGCCCAGTTGACGTCTTTGAAACCTACGTTGAGGTCGGAAGTTTGCACGATATCCACGAGCAGCGGGAACGCGCAGTCGTCCAGTTCCATCGCGACGCCCTTGAGGGCACCGAGTGCGGGTTCGATCTCGATCAGGTTCAACGCAACAGGTTGGTCGGGGCCAAACATCTGGCCCGACGCGATGCGGAAGAGGAGGGCGTAGCCGATGTTGCCGGCTGCGCCGGTGACGGCGACTCGGATGGGTTTCTTACTCATGTTGGGTTATTACAATAAGGGTTTTCTGATCGATAACGAAGGCGCTCGTGGGGCGCGCTGGGAGACGGAAACGACCGTGAAGGGTTTCGCCGGACTGTCAATCGCCGAGCACGCTGACCATTGATTAAACCTTCTAATCGTCCGCGTTGAAGCAGAAACGTTGATTCGTGGGTGAATTATTAGCCTTGCTCAATGCCGGGGTAGCGCTGCTCATTTCGATCCGAAGTAAAACTGCCACTGGCACTCGAATTTGCCGCCGCCAGTGCGGTATTTCTCCAGCGTATCGGGTCCACAGCTTGCGGTGCCAATGCCACGTTGAAACTGGTCCAGGTAAAGCGTGGCATGCGGTTCGGGTTTCAATTCGTCGGCATGGTAAGCTTTGGTCAATTGTTCGGTTGAATAATACGTGGCGTTGAAGCCGAATGCGCGGTCGGCCTCGACAACGATTTGTGCCGGAGCATCGGGGCCGGAGAGTGACGTCCTCAACGTGTCGGTGTGGTGGCCGTGTTCCTGCGGGACAACGTAGTCCACGTATTGTTCGGCAATTGTTTGTTGGTATGCGCCAAATGGCGTCGATGATTTGCGGTCCGGGTAGGACTCGTGCGGGCCACAGCCGAGCCATGCGACAGTGTCGTAGCTCGGTGAGAGTGGCAGTGCGAGGCCCACGCGGGGTAGGTCAGTGATCGCCGTGGAAATATCCGTGAGGCACTTGAGTCGGAGTCCGCTTGCATCGATGGTTAATTCAACATCCCAGGAAATCGGGTGTTTGTTACCTTCAGGTTCACGGGCATTGGCACTCCATTCCTGATGCAGTTTCACGCGAACGCATTCGCGGCTTTCCTCGATAACTTCCGCCGAGCCGGTGATGAATTCCAGTTGATCCAAACCAGCGAGGCACCAGCGGCCCAGTGGTTTCCAGTCGGCACGCCATTGCTCTTCTTTGCCCTTTACGCCGTCATTACTTGTTGGACCGCGCCAGAGATTCAGGCTGACCGGGCCATCGATAACGGGCTTTCCGCTAATCGCCAATGAGGCGATTTCCCCGCGCGTGCGGTTGATGACGAGCGCCAGGGACTCGTCCTCCGAGCGAATACTGAGTGTCGTATCGGTGGATTCGCAAGCAATTGGTGTGGACCAGACGGAGGTCGTGGAAGCCGCTTTCAAGCTACCTTCCGTCAGCACAAGTTGCTCGTAGGCGACGCGGTGTCCGGCTTCGCACCAGGGCGTTTCTGCGGCAGCGTGAGCCGAGACGCGCAGGTGGGTGAGCGTATCGCCATTGATAGACTCCAATGCGACCTGGCACAGGGTTTCCGACTGCGGGGCAGTGGCGGATGCTTTGTCGTGTAGCGTTCCCCGGGCAACAACTTCGCCATCTTGAAGAAGTTCCCAGTTGAATTTCAACCAGTCGAGCGAAGTGAACCAATTTTTGTTGCGGACGATGACCGTAGCGGTTTGCCCGTCAAATTTCTCCAAACGGAAACCGACGGGTTGCTGGACCTTGTGGCATTCCCAATAGCCAGGATGCGGGATGCGGTCGGCGCTGACAATGCCGTCGCAGACAAATTCCGAATCGTGGGGTGACTCGCCGAAGTCGCCGCCATAGGCCATGCGGCGTCTGCCATCGGGCAACTCCTGGTAAAGCGCGTGGTCGACCCACTCCCAAATGAAGCCGCCCTGCAGGCCGGGGTAGTTTTCAAATGCATCCCAGTATTCTTGCAGGCAGCCGTTACTGTTGCCCATGGCGTGCTGGTATTCGCAGGGGATGTAGGGTTGATTGTCGGGTCCTTCCTTGGACCAGCGAATCATATCCGCGATCGCGGGATACATGGGCCCTTGCACTTCGTTGGCGTGCGTGTCGCCGCGCGAGCAGGCTGGGGCGAGTTGCAGCCAGCGCTCGTGGGTCGCGCCTTCGTAGTGGAGGAGGCGGGTGTCATCAATGGCGCGTACGCGGGTGGCCGCCTCGTCGTGGTTGTTGCCGTAGCCGGTCTCATTGCCCAGTGACCACATGATGATGCTCACGTGGTTGAGGTCGCGGCGAACCATGTCCACGCAGCGGCGCGCAAAGGCTTCCTCCCAGCGCGGATCGCGGCATAATGTATGGTAATTTGCGTGGGCCTCGATGTTGGCTTCGTCGATGATGTAGAGCCCGTACTCGTCACAGAGTTCGTAAAAGCGTACGTCGTTGGGGTAATGCGCACAGCGCACGGCGTTGAAATTGGCCTGCTTCATCAGACGGATGTCGCGGATCATGCTCTCGGTCGTGAGGACCTTGGCGGTGGCGGGGTCGTGCTCATGCCGATTGACTCCACGTATCATCACGCGCTGGCCATTGATGAGCATATCCCGGCCCTTGACCTCGACTGAACGGAAACCAGGGCGGAACGCATTGACTTCCATGGCTTCGCCGACTGGTGCACCGCTTTCATCTGCCCGGTGTAAGGCAATGGTTAGACTGTAAAGGACGGGAGATTCTGCGGACCACGGGCTGACCGTTTCCAGGGGCATTGCACCGATGATTCGGTTACGGTGTTCACGGAAATTCCAATCGACTGATGCCCCGCCTTCAACCGAACCGATAACCTTGCCTGAAGGATCGCGGAGCTTTGCCACGATCGTGTAGCGTTCATTTTCCGCGGGCTCATTGGATATTCCCACAGTGCAAGTGAAGTCCAGAACACCACGCCATCCGCTGGTGGCGTCGCCGCTAAGGCGTGGTTTCAGCTGGGTTTGCTCAAGCCAAACATGTTCCGTTGCAGTCAGGAATACCGAGCGGAACAAGCCGCCCAACCACCACTGGTCCTGGTCTTCAATGTACGAACTGTCCGACCACTGAATCACCATCGCAGCGATCGAGTTACTGCCAGCGCGCAGAAACGGAGTCAGATCGAAACGACTGGGCAGGCGGGCGTCCTTGGCCATACCGACAAATTGTCCATTGAGCCAAAGTAGGAGCACGCTTTCCGCGCCGCCGAATTCGATGGTCACCCGGCGTTCGGCCCAGTTGGTGGGTAGCTCGAAAGTGCGTCGGTAAACGGCCGTCGGATTGTCTTCGGGAACGTACGGCGGCTTGTTCTCGAATGGCATTTGCACATTCGTGTAATGGGCCCGTCCGTAGCCATGCTGGGTCCAGTTTGCAGGCACCGGAATAAGGGTGCCATCACCGGTTCCGCCATCAGAAACGGCACTAGCCGGTACGTCCATTGGGCGATCGTAAAAAGAGAAGTCCCAATCGCCATCAAGGCTTATAAAAAAGGGTGACTGCGCAGGATCCCGCGTCAGCGCGGAGTCTTCGTCGGCATAGGGGAATGCGGTCGCACGCGAATTAAGCGCGTTCACGCGGGTGAGCTCCGGCAGTTCCCAAAACTTTGGAAAACAGGCGAGGGCGGGGGATTCTTGGTGCATTAGGAATTTCGGTGTTATGTTCAACAAATCTGCCGAATGTAACTAACGCGCTATGCTTGTCGATGGCGTTTTGACTCCTTCAATCCGCATCCCGAGAGATCCCCTGGAATGAGGTAATTGCTCTGTACCGAAAGCCTTGGGGACTGTCCGTTGTGCGCTGCGGACCTATTGCAGGTCGCTGGGGCGGGGAAGGATTTCGCCGTTGGGGTAGGGCTTTGACTGCGTATAAGGAACGAGCTCGTAGCCGGAATCTGCCGCGTAGTATTGGAGGCCATACCAGCGCATGTCGCCGGTGCCTTCGTTGTATTCTCCGCCACTGTTATCTTTCACCGCAACGTTCACAATCGGGTAGAAGTCAAACTCCGTGTTGCCGTCCTCGGGTTCCACAATGTTGCGGTGGCGAAAGAATTCGATGCCGTCACGAAAATGGGTGATCCATTCGTCTTCGATCACGGTGGTGATGTCGTGGATCTGCGTGTTGAAGTCGAAATCAGGAGCAAAGCCCAGCTCTTTGATGTCGAGTTCGAAGCCGTCGGCGACTTCGCGGCGGACGCTACCGTGCAGACCGGCGTGTTGGCCGGCGGAGGTGGTGTCCGGGTGGTAATCGGCTCCATAGGCACCATTAAAGCTTTCCAGGAAGTCAATTTCCGGCGGCCACATGGGACGCTTTTTCGTGGGGTGACGTCCGCAGGCCCAGAAGGCGGACCAGGCACCGCGTCGGCTGGGGAGCACGAACTGGGCAGAATAGATGCCGCGGCGGTGGCACCATTCGTCAAGGTTCTGCGCCTGCAGCATGGAAGCCTGATGCGGGATTTCTTTGCCGTGCTTGAGCTTGATGGGCTCGTCGAGCTTGCGGGTATGCAGGCGTACGTAGGGGCGGCCTTCGGCGTCGCGCTCCAGGGAATGCGGGTTCACACCGGGAGCATTCATCGCGGTCCACGGCAGGTAGGCACCGGTTTCGGCATTGCCGGGCTGGGTGTAAATGTAGGCCGGGTGGGTGACCCATACCGGGCGGCCGTCTTTGAAGCCGGATTCGTCCCATTCAACGGTGGTGATGTCGAGGTCTTTGGTGGGCTCATCTGGCAACACGAGCTGGTAGGGAGGGCGATGATATGGGAGCTCGCTAGGGAGTTCATTTACCGCGCCTTCCTCGACTATGAAATCAAAACCGATCCAGCCGCCGACACCGGCACCATCGACCGAAGCACGGAAGCGGTCGCCGGGCTCATAGCTGGGCTTCAAAATGTCGAACGTGACCCACATGTCGCGGTCGTCGCCATCGCGCCAGACAAAGGTTTCTTCCGGGGCGGCAATGCCTTTGCTGTGGTCGAATCCACGGGCGTTGTTATGGGAAACCCTGGCCCGGACTGCGGCGGTGCTGGCGATTTTCTCCGGGGCGTAAGTCAGTTTCACGTGGGCTTGTGTGGCACCCGGCGGAATCGGAATCGGCTCACTGCGGAGGGTTTTGGGGGCGACGTAGACGTCGTTCACGTAAAAGGTTTTCTCCTTCTTGGACGGGATGACTGACCAAGGCGTGTGGACCTCCTGAATCTTCAAATCCCGAATCTGGACGTCCACACCGTCTGGGAGATTAAAACCGAGCGCGCCAAAGAACGGCATTTTCTTCTCGAAGACGTGGTAGCGGGAGTAGTTGCTGGTTTCTTCCACGTTCTTTTCGGAAACGATCAGGAAGCGCTCCTTGCCTTTACGCTCCAAGTTAGCATCGGTGCCAAAACGGAGGGAGACCTTGCTTTGCGGCTTGGGATTTTCCTCTGTGCCCACGAGGTCGACGCGGCATTCAATCAGATACACGCGGCCATCGGTTAGCAAATTGGAGAGGTCCCACGCGGCGGATGCTTTGCCTGGCTTGTCCTGCCCGAAGGCGCGTCCATCGGTGAGTTCACTTTGCTTGGAAGCGTTGTGCCCGAGTTGAAAAGGCTGCTGAGCGAAAGTCTCTGGCGCGAAGGTCGGGAATTCGCTCTCGGTGTTGTTGGCATGCAGCGTAACGCCGAGCACGAGGGCGAACAGGTAAATCATACTTTGACGCGAGGTGGGGTGAATAAATGAGATCATAAGAAAATAGCTGCCAGTCTACCACACAAATTCGCCTGGGCGGGAGTTCATTGCTGACCGTCCGTGTGTCGCCCCCCGGTTAATCGGTTCGCGCCGCATGGTCGCGTCACATGGTAGCGTCACATGGTAGCGCGCTTGGTCCTCCAAGCGCATATCGTGTGCTGGCTGGGTTGCGTACGCGCTGATGTTGCGTGCGGCTGGTGTGGCGTGTGCGGTTGGGGACCAACCGCGCTACCTTAGGCGCTTGCGGTAAGGGTGAGCGTTGTGCTCAGGGTGCAGGTTGAGTCGCCGCCGCAGAAGATCGTGAAGTCGCCGGTTTCGAGGAGCCATTCACCTTGGGGGGAGAAGTAGCCGAGCTCTTCCGGGCCCAGTTCAAATGTGACCGTTTGCGATTCGCCTGGCTGAAGTTGCACCTTGGCAAAGCCCTTGAGTTCCCGAACGGGACGACTGAAGCGTGAAACTTCGTCGCGAACGTACAGCTGGGCGATTTCCTCGCCGGTGCGAGCGCCTGTGTTCGTGATTTCGAGGGAGATTTTCGCCTTCTCACCGCTGGCGATGGATGCCTTGGCAAGTTGGAGTTTGGCGTAGGAAAACTGTGTGTAGGAAAGGCCGTAACCAAAGGGGTAAAGCGGCGAATCCATGCTGTTGCGGTAGCGTTGGGGCGAGCTGCGGTCGTAGGGATCGGTCGGGCGTCCTGTCGACATGTGGTTGTAGTGGGCGGGGATGTGGCCGACGGAACGCGGGAAGGAAACGGGCAGTTTGCCGGAGGGGTTTTCGTCACCGAAGAGGACGTCCGCGACGCAACGTCCGCCGGAAGTGCCGGGGTGCCAGGCGTAAACGATGGCATC
>JBNNDZ010000192.1:0-7498 GCA_050285865.1 Puniceicoccales bacterium | reverse complement strand
GCTGGACTCGAATTTCTGGCTCGCGACGCACGTGGTCATCATCACTGCAGGCTACAGCGCGGTATTCCTCGCCGGAGCATTGGGGCTGATTTACGTGCTGCGTGGCGTGCTGACGCCCAGCTTGGACAAGGAAACTGCCCGTTCGCTCTACCGGATGAGCTACGGCGTGACGTGTTTCGGGCTGCTTTTCAGCTTCGTCGGCACGATGCTGGGCGGTGTTTGGGCGGACCAGAGCTGGGGACGCTTCTGGGGCTGGGACCCCAAGGAAAACGGTGCGCTGATCATTGTTTTGTGGGGCGCACTGATGCTGCACGCTCGTTGGGGTGGCATGGTCCGCGAGCGCGGATTCATGCTTCTGGCCATCGGCGGGAATATCGTTACGGCGTGGAGTTGGTTCGGTACCAACATGTTAGGCATCGGATTGCATTCCTACGGCTTCATGGACAAAGCCTTCCTTTGGCTCATGGCATTCTGGATCAGCCAGTTGTTAATCATCGCAATTGGGTTCTTGCCGACTGCCAAATGGTCCAGTAAGCTTGCAAAAGCATGAAACAAATAGCTGTTTTGTTTTTCGTAGTGGGAAGCGCTCTGGCGTTTTCCGGTTGTGAATCCACGGATTGCGGCTGCGAGTCTTCGCAGGCCAATGATGTCATGAAAATGGAGGAACACCGGGAGCAATATCAGCCGCAAGCGCCTGGTAATTAATATATTTGGAAGAATACAATGCGTCCTGAGAAATTCTTGTTCGTTGGCTTTTTTGCCGTCATCGCAGCTGTGTTTGCAGGCTGCTCGTCCGGTCCTTCGACTTGGGAGGAGGAAGAGGCCGCCTACCAGCGGAATAATAAAGTTCAGTCTTACGAGAATCAGCGGGAGCAGCAGGAAATGAATTACCTGAGCGATGGGGAAGTCTCGAACCCTTCCGGGTACAATGCCCAACAGATGGATTTCTAAGGAGTTTCCCCTTGTTAATCTAAGTTGTTTTCTGATTTTTAACACTGCCCGCATCCGTGCGGGCTTTTTATTTGTTACAAAACGAGAAAAAATCGAAAAAATTCTTTTTTTGGCGAAAGGTTTTCGGGAACATGTCGAAGTATATATTGACAATAGTCATAGCTGGTTAAAACCAGCCTTTCAGTCAGTAGTAGCAGTAGTAGTAGTAGTAGCAGCCAGTCCCCGTCGAGAAATCGGCGGGGACTCTTTTTTTGCCATTTTTGAGCCTCACTGATCCTCTTTTTTGGATTCGGCGGCGAAGATGGTGATGTCGGCCGAGTCGATGCCGGTTACCTTCTGGGCGCGTTTGAGGGCATCGCGGGTGGAAATGTTGGGATTCTCCGGGTGGTAGTGGAAGAAATTATCCTCTCCAAGCACATCCATGAGTCCGGAGTCGCGGAACACACGTTCGACCTCGGGCCGGGCACCGCTGACGAGTATTTCGCAGCCGTGGGCGCGGGAAAACTGGATCAGCTGGCGAATGGTCAGGGCAACGGTGGCGTCGAGTTGGTAGGCATTGCGCAGCCGCAGGATGATCGCGCGCTGTTCTGGGTGCTCAACAATGTGGCGCATCTGCTCCAAGAACAAATCGCTGGATGCAAAAAACAGGTTTCCTTCGACGTGGACAATTGCGATGGCCGGACGTTTGCGGCTCTCCAACTCATGCTCCTGAATGCGTCCACTTTCGGTGATGCTGATTTCCTTGAGCTCGGGGCGGGCAGCGCGGCGGATAAAGAAAAACATCGATGCGCCTGCACCCAGGTAGATGGCGGTGTCCAGCGGAAGGAAAAGGCCGCCAACGAATGTGGCACCGAAGACCGCGGCGTCGCTCTTGGTCGCCTTGAGCATCACGCGGATCGTCGTGCGGTCGATCAGGGACACGCCGACCATGATGACCAGTGCCGCCAGTGCCGGGCGGGGGATGTATTGGATCAGCCCGCCCAGTAAGAAAAGTGCGCCAATCAGCAGGGCACCGCTGAGGATGCTGGAAATCGCCGTCTTGGCACCACTGCGGTAATTGAGCATCGAGCGGGTCAGCGAGCCGGAAACCGTCATACCCGAACCGAAGGAACACACGAAGTTCGCGAATCCCATGCTGAGCATTTGCTGGTTCAGGTCAATGCGATCACCGGCCTGCGCGGCGAGTGTCTTGGAGATGGATGAACTTTCCAGTAGCGACAAGAAGGTGATCGCAAGTGCGCCGTTGGCGATTTCGTTGAAATCATTCCAGGAGAAGCGCGGGATGGAGAGCGGCCAAGCCGCAGCATCGATGCCCTCCAGCATTTCCACGGAGAAACCAAGCGGCCCGGCCACCGATACGCCCAGGGCGACCACCACCAGCGTCGCTGCGACGGCGGGAATGCCTTTCGCCCATTTCTGGAGCGCCAGATAAATGCCGATGGTCACGGCACCCACCGTCACCGCCTGCCAATGCGTTTCGCCGACATGGTTTAGGAAAATGAACAGCGACTCAGCGAAAGTCCCCGCGCGCGGGACATGCAGCCCGCAAACCGTTTTGAGCTGGTTAACGATAATCAGGCACGCCGCCGCCGTGATGTAGCCCACCACGACCGAGCGGGAGATGTATTGTGTGAGCGCCGCCACCCGGCACACGGCACCCACGATCATGAAAAAGCTCACCAGCAAGAGCAGCATCGGCATGACGAGCACTGCCTCCGCCGGGCCGTAACCGAGCGTCAGGAAGGTCGACAGGAGCATGACCGCGGTGGCATTGGTCGGCCCCAGCATTACGAATCGCGAACTGGCCAACATCGGCCCAAAGACCGAGGCCAACGATGAGCAGAAAATACCCATTTGCACCGGCAGGCCGGCGATCAGCGCGTAGGCCATGCCCTGGGGAAAATCCAGCAGCGCAACGTTGACGGCTGCCTTGCCATCAGCGCGGAACTTCGTCCACGAATAATCACGCAGGGTTTTTCGAATCGGAAACGGGTCCAGCCCGATCTTTCGGATCCATCCGTTAAGCTTGCTCACCTGAACGGGTTTATGTCCTCGCCGAAAGGGAATCAAGCGATGATTTAGATTTCCCGCATTCAAAATAAATTACGCACGCCTGAATAAGTTTTCGGTTTCCAACAGTCGGTTTTCCCTTTTCGGTTGGATTGGCTGAACTGAAAACCGACAACCGATACCCGACCATTGAAAACCGATACTCGCTACTCCGACCCCGAGCGTGTGCGTTCGCTGGATGAACTCGACGGCTGGGATTTTCCCGGGACCGCGCTCGCGGTGCTTGGCAGCCCGATCACGCACAGTGTGAGCCCACCCATGCACAACACCGCGCTGAACATGATGGCGCAGACGCAGTTGATGTTTCTGGATTGGCGGTACTTCAAGTTTGATACGCCGCCGGAGGTCTTGCCCTCTGCGCTGGAGCTACTGCACGCCGCGGGCTTCCGAGGCATCAACCTGACCATCCCGCACAAGGTGCAGGCCGTGGAACTGGTGGCCGAGATCGACCCGGCAGCCAGGCTCACGGGTGCGGTCAACACGCTGCTTCGACGGGAAAACGGCTGGATGGGCTACAATTCGGACGGCTATGGACTGGAGCAGGCGCTGCGGCGCGAGCTGTCGGTAGAGTTGGCTGGTGCAACGGTGATTTTGTTCGGTGCCGGTGGTGCCGCTCGCGCCGCCGCAGTGCAATGCCTGCAAAGCGGGTGCGCGGAACTTTGGATTGGTAATCGCAACCAGGAGCGCCTGCAAGGGCTCATCGATCTATTGCAAGACGCTCCCGGCAGTGAGCGCGTGCACGGGTTCAATCTCGCCGAGCCGCCGCAGTTGCCGCAGGGCGCGGTGGTGGTCAACGCGACTTCGCTCGGGCTCAAGGCCGATGACCCCGCGCCGATCGATGCCGCGCTCCTTGGCCCGGATGCCCGTATTTACGACATGACATACGGCGTCGACAACGCCTTGAAGCAGGCCGCAGGGTTGCATGAGTTGGCTTATGCCGACGGCCTTTCAATGCTCGTTTGGCAAGGGGTGCGCAGTCTGGAAATTTGGACCGGCGCACAAGTCCCGGCCCAAGCCATGATGGACGGTGCCTGCCGCGCCAAGGGCTTTGCTCCACGGCGTGCGTGAGGTGGCGTGACGCTTTTTCAACCACTGATAACACAGATGGACACTGATCTCGTCCGACGCATTTTACCACAGAAGGAAACGAAGAGAACGAAGGGTTAATGTCTCGAATGATGTCGAGAAAACGCATCTCACGAACCCTTCGTTCTCTTCGTTTCCTTCTGTGTAAATCCACGCATGCTGAGATCAGTGCTCATCAGTGTTATCTGTGGTTTAAAATTCAACGTTGTGCACCGACGCTTTCCCCCGTATCCCACTAGCCCATGTCGACCCTGGAGCTGATTCACGAGATCAACGCCGCGCACCCGTGGTTTTTTGCGTTCTGGGCATTCGTGTTTGGCGCATGCTGGGGCAGCTTTTTAAACGTAGTCATCTACCGAATGCCCGCCGGGAAATCCGTGGTAAGGCCGGGGTCGCACTGCTATGCCTGCGGCAAGGCAATTGCCTGGTACGACAATTTACCGATCCTCAGCTGGCTGATTTTGCGCGGGAAGGCGCGCTGCTGTGGGGCACCGTTTTCAATCCGCTATGCGCTGATCGAGGCGCTGACCGGTGGACTCTATCTGTGGACGTGGATTCAATACAGTGAGCATTTCGCCGTGGTTGCGGCGCTGTATATCTTCATCGCGCTGATGGTGGCGGGGTCCTTTATCGACTACGACACGCAGATGCTGCCCGATCTCTTTACCGTTTGGGGGCTCATTATTGGCTTCGTCCTTTCATGCCTGATCCCGGAACTGCACGGGCAGGGGGGCAGCGGCGATCCGCGCCTGTTGGAAGGCATTCGCTCGGGCGTGCTCAGTGCGACGGGTGCCGTTGTCGGTGCCGGGGTGATTCTCTGGGTGGCGATGCTGGCCGAAACGCTCCTGCGCAAAGAAGCGATGGGCTTTGGGGACGTCCTATTGATGGGGTGTATCGGTGCGTTCATCGGCTGGAAAGGGGCGATTTTTGCGATCTTCGGCGGGGCGTTACTGGGCACGTTTGTGGTAATACCAATCATGATCTTGCAGAAGCTTTTCGGGCTGAAGATGTCGGTGGGCAAAACGACGAAATCGGCCCCTGCCGCCGAGGATTCTACGCAGGCGAAGCAGCCAGAGGCCGATGCTTCCAACTCCGCTCAAGATGCTCCGGAGAAAACAGCCGAGACCAATGAGCAGGACGCGGATCTGGGCTTCGGGGTCGCTATTCCGTTTGGCCCATGGTTGGCCTTGGGGGCGTTGGTTTATTTGCTGGTCGCGCATGAATCCGTCGACGCCTATTTCGAGTCGATGCAGGCCTTGGTCTTCTCGCCACTGGGCATGTAGCAAAAATTGCTTTAAGGTAGCGCGGTTGGTCCCCAACCGCATGCGTCACGAAAGTAAATGCCTACCGGCTCGCCGTGCCTTCGGGTAGCGCGGTTGGTCCCCAACCGCATTCGTCACAAAAGCAAAAGCCTGCTACTCCCCGCGCAACCAGACCTCGCGAACCTTGGGCATGCTGAAGAAACCCGGGGCGAAGGACTGGTCAAAAGCGATGGATTGCTGCTCGATCACACCGTAGGTTTGCCCCTCGATCGCCAACTCAACTTTAACCGGTAAATACAGACCGCGGATTTTCTCATATTTGACGTAAAACACATCATTATCGATGACGATATCGTCGCGCAGTTCGCGCCACCCATAGCGGGTAAGCAGGTAGTTTTTTGCGTCGAAATAGTAAAACTCGGGCACGCCATTTTCGTCGTAGAGTTTGACGACGTAATTTTTGAAGCGCCGCGAATTTACCGGTCCGATGTATTCCGCGGTGTAGCCGCGCTCTTTCCAGTTTGCCAAGGGGCCGTGCACGTTTGCCATTTCAACGAGCTCCTTCGTGCGTTTGCCCCCGAGATTCTTGGGGAAGGGATGTTCAACGGTCAGGTCATAAACCCAGGCTTCCTCGCCATCGTAGCCTTCGATGACTTTAAGTTCCTTGCCGCCTTCGCGTTTGATTGTCTCGATGCGCACCTTGTCGGGCCAGCCGTAGTAAATGGTTTGTGTGAAGTTGTTGCGGCCCATCTTGACGTGCTCAACAACTTTGATGTTTCGCAATTGCAGGTAGCGGTCGCGGCCGCCCAAGGCCTTGAAATACGTCTCGATGAGCTGTTCGGCGATTGGGTCTGATTGCGTTGGGATCGTTTCGCGGAGCTTTACGTCGGCATTTTTGCCGGAGTCGTCGTCGGATTGAGCATGCGCGAATGGCGCGGCACTTAAAAGCGCAAGGACCCACAGCAGATGGCGTTTCATGGTAGTATGTTTTAGCAAACTATCCCTCGCAGGGCAATTGTGGACCTGCCAAGCCTACATTTTTACGGAACGATGATGTCCGTTTCGCCGCGCAGCCAGCGTTCGAGTTTTTCCGTGAGCGGCGCGGCCAGGGCTTCGGCATTGTCGGGCAATTCGGCGAGGGGACGCAGGATAATGCTCCGTGCGCGCTCGGTTTCGCTGGCCGCCAGCCCGGCCAGCCACTGCTGTCGAACGGCGTAACCTTCCTCCCGGGCAAAGCGGTAGAGCGCTTTCAAATAGATGGACTGAGGCAGTGGAAACTCCTCGAAGGCGTCGAGCGCTTCATCGAATAACTGGGCGGCGGGATCAAAAAACTCGGCATGCTGGAGATTGCGCCACAGCACATCGCCGAGGCGAGTGGCGAGTTGCAGCGCGCGGTAGCGGCGGGCGAGCCCAGGCCGGGGTCGCCCCGTGTGGTATTCTTTGAGGAACCATGCGCCAGACTGCGAGGATGACTCCAGTGATAGCGAAACGGCGTCGAAAAGGTCGGGTCCACCACCGCCCATTTTATGTGAATGCCGCCACAGGCAGATCAGGCGGCCGTTTTCGGCGCAGAGCACGTGCAGGCGCAGGAAGCGTTCGCCGGAAACGGCCTTGGCGACCACCACGCCGCGGGCTTGGAGCTCGCGCGCGGGCACCGGCTAGTCCTCTTTAGCCGCAGGCTCGTGTCCTTTGGCCGGGATTTGTTTGTCCGCTGGAATCGCCTTGGGAAAGGGCGGGATAACGGCACCGCCTGAGACAATAACCTTCATCCCCTCGGCGACGGTCATGTCCATTTCCGTGATTTCTTCTCGCGGGACGATGAGCAGGAAGCCGCTGGTCGGGTTGGGGGTAGTGGGGACGAAAATGTTGACCACATCGGCTCCGGTGCGTTCTTGAATTTCCCCCTTGGCCTCGCTGGTCAGGAAGCCGATCACGTAGACTCCCTTGCGCGGATATTCAGTCAGCACCACCTTCTGGAAGACCGCTTTTTGCTGCTTGCTGAAGGTGTCAACGATCTGTTTGACCGTCTTGTAGACCGTGTTGACGAAGGGCAGGCGATCGATGAACTTTTCGCCCAGGGTAATGAATATCCGGCCGATGAAGTAGTTCGATAGGAAACCTAATAGGGT
>JBNNDZ010000191.1:0-4547 GCA_050285865.1 Puniceicoccales bacterium | reverse complement strand
GCATGAAGAGCCGCGGCGTCTATGAGACCCCGGGCGGCACGATCCTCATGCAGGGTCACCGTCAGGTCGAAAGCCTCACGATGGACCGCGACCTCATGCACCTGCGCGACAGCCTCATCCCGAAGTATGCCGAATTGGTTTACTACGGCTTCTGGTATGCACCGGAGCGTGAAGCCCTCCAGGCCTTCTTTGACGACAGCCAAAAGCACGTTTCGGGCGTTGCCCGCCTGAAGCTCTACAAGGGCAATGTCATCACCGTCGGCCGCAAGAGCGAGTTGTCACTCTACGACGAAAACATTGCGTCGATGGAAGGCGTGGCCTCGGATTACAACCCCGACGACGCCAGCGGCTTCATCCGTTTGCAGGCCCTGCGCCTGCGTGCCCGCGCGACCAAGCAACTCAGCAAGTTGAAGCACTAAGCGATTCCCCCATGCTCTCCCGCATCGCATTCGTGGTAAATGGCGACAAGCCCGGCGCGCCGGAGCTGGCCGACTTCCTCGAAGGCGTATGCCGGGAGAATGGCGTGGAGACCGCCCGCACCAGCGAATACCCGATTCCTACCGGGCACCTCGACGGCGCAGATGCCTGTTGTGTGCTCGGCGGGGACGGCACCCTCCTCTCCTGTGCCGCCGAGTCACTGCGTGCCCGCGTGCCGATATTTGGGGTTAACCAGGGCAAGCTCGGCTTCCTCGCAACGTATTCCGTTGCGACGATCCGGGAGCATTTCAAGGCCGTGCTCCGGGGCGAATTCGATGTCGAAAAACGCTCCGTGCTCCATTGCATGACCGCTGATGGCCAGCACGCGCTCGCACTGAACGATGCCGTTATCAAAAGCACCGATGGGCGTCGTCTCATCGGCCTGCAAGTCTGGTGCAATGAAACCCTCGTTACGGAATACTACAGCGACGGCTTGATCTTCAGCACACCGACCGGTTCCACCGCATACAATCTATCCGCTGGCGGCCCCATCATCATGCCAGGTGCCGAGGTGCTGGTGATGACGCCCATCTGCCCGCACAGCCTCTCCAACCGTAGCCTCGTGCTCACCCGCGACAGCCGCTTAAAAGTGCAGGTAATGGAGTCCGAAGACGCCCAGGTCACGCTCGACGGAGACCAACGCTTCGGCGGCGACCAAATTTTCCCGCTCGAAATTTACATTTCCCGCCGCGAACTCCCCCTGCTCCTGCCCCGCGATTATTCCTATTTCGACATCCTCCGGCAAAAGCTCAGCTGGGGCGGCGACTCAAGCGAAGGCGCTTAAAACCAGCGCTTTACGTGCTTTTTACGCCCGGCGACATTTACGGGGCTAACCCCGTTTTGGCTTGCTCGCTGGAACAATATCAGGAATAACCATGCCCATACTATGGGCGAGTACTACATCCGTGAGCCTGAGTCAGAGGACGCCAAAGGGCCGTATGATCCAGGCCGCATTGCCGACCTGATGGAAGCCGGCAAAGCCAGCGAGGCGACCCTCTACTACGACGAAGACCGCGAAGACTGGCTCCCCTTGATGGAGTGCGAGGAAATCCGCGTCGCGATCCAACCGCAGACCAAGCCTTTGAGCCTCAAGCCGCGGGAGGAAGCCACGGACTCGCTCAACGTTCACGACGAGCAACTTCCTGAGCAAAAAGTGGACGACATGCTCGCGGCTGCCGAAGGTAACACCGAGGAAACCCGCCACTTGCGCAAACGCTCACGCCAGGCCGAAACGTCAGCCGCCATCTCCCTGCCCGCCCTGGCCGTGATCATGCTGCTGGCAGCGATCATCGACCTATGGCCCAATCTTCCCGTCATCACGATGATCCAAAACGAGGGCAATTGGGGCCTGTTGCTCTCGCATCCGCTCCTCATCGTCGGTATTTTCGATCTTTTCCTGACCCTTTGCTGTATCCTCTCGGTGACCGATGTTTTCCCAATCATACGTTTTCGCGTAATGCTGGGGCTCGGCTATTTCGGTTTCATATTTTGGTCGTGGGGCGAAGTGCCACAAATGGCGGCAGTCATTGCGGGTTCGCTGGCCGCTTGGGTCTGCACGATCACGCTAAATCTCTACGCAATGGTGGTCTGTGCCGTGGTTGGTATCCTCGGCATGGGCGCAGTTGCGTTTTTCACTGTCCTGGGCTAAGTTCTTTCGCGGCGAAAGTCCGCAGTATCTATGTCCGAATCCAGCGAGCAAACTCAGACCCAGCCTTGGTGGCAACGGGCACGTGAAAACTTCAAACGGGTGCCCAATCTCGTCAGTGACGAAATCTGGCGCACGCAGCACGTACAAGACGACTCACGTAAGGGAAAACTCTTTGGTCTTCTGCGAGTCTTTGCCCTCGTTGCCGACGGCCTTTGGACGAACCGCATACCGAGCCAGGCCGCTGCCCTGAGCTACTTCACGCTGATTGCCCTCGGGCCCATTGTGGCGATTGCCATCATGGTATCGGGCTTCGTCATGCCTGACGATGGGCGCGACCGCATTGCCGACGCCTTGACCGATGCCGTGTATTTCGTGGCGCCGTCCGCCCAGCAAGCCAAGGAACTCGAACTCACCGTGCCCGACGACGACGGCGCAAACCTGGAAGAGGAAACCGTCGGCAAACAAGTCGTAGAAAGCGAATTGGAAGGCGTGATCGATGGCCTGGTGGAAAACTCGCGCTCCAGCACCATTGGCGTGGTCGGCTCACTGGCCCTCATCCTGATCAGCGTGCAACTGCTCTCGACCATCGAAAAAACCTTCAACATGATCTGGGGCGTTTCGCGCAACCGAACCTTTTTTCAGCAGGTCGTGTTTTATTGGGCGGTGATCTCACTGGGCGCAGTGGCGGCCGTCACACTGCTCACCGTCGGGATTTACAGCAAAATTGCCAAAGTCTTCGACGACTTGCCCATGGGTGATCTGTTCCGCGATTCCATCCTTAGCCTCACACCTCTTTTCGTTTTCGTGCTAGCCGTGGGTCTGCTGACGCTGTTCAACCGCTTCATTCCCAACGCACGCGTGCAATGGAAACCAGCGCTGCTTGGTTCATTGCTGGTAACGGTGCTGCTTTATTTAAACCAATTAGCGGGCTTTCTTTACATCGGCATGGTCATCCGCCAGCAAACGCTTTTCGGCACCGTGGGCATTTTGCCCGTACTCTTGTTTGGCCTATTTGTCTTCTGGCTCATTCTCCTGCTGGGTGGTCAGTTGACTTACGCCATCCAGAATGTCGACCGGTTGACGCATCAGCGCGCCTGGGAAAACACCTCCCGCCGCGCCCGGGAACTTCTCGCCCTGGCCACAATTGCCATCGTTGGTCGGCGCTTCGAAGCCTGTGAGCCGCCCCTCACGGCAGATGAACTCAGCGAGCGCATTCGAGTGCCTGCAAATGTGCTGAACCTGACGATCACGCAACTCGTCAACATCGGCCTGCTCAACGTGGTGGAGCCGACCGAAACCGAAGGTGCTCAGCGCTACCAGCCCGGACGCCCGATGGACCGCATCTCGCTGGCTGAATTCAAGAAAAGCATCGAATTGCATGGCAACAACGAGGCCCTAAAACTCCTCAGTGAAGCCGATCCGCTCGTTGATGAATACTCGCAGATTCTGATCGACCTCCCGGAAAATCACCCCAGCTTCCGCTCGCTGCGCGAACTCCTGCTCGCAAGCGAGCCCAAGAATGTGCAGCCCAGCTAACACTCAAGAAAGCACCAAGCCAACGGAGAGTAAGGCGCTATAAAATAGCAGCAGCTTCGCCGTTGAAGCCAATACGAGCTGAAAATCACCACGCGTGCGCGCTTTGCCAAGTAGGACGCAAAGTAAGATACCCAGCGGGGTCATCACCAGAGGCATCAGCGTAAACCAACCTGCGCCCCCTAGCGCCAACACGACCGGAATTGCCAGCGCCAGCACAACGGAGGCCGCATACTGCGCCCGGGCAAAACCGCGCCCCAAACGGACCACCAGCGTGCGTTTGCCCGCCACGCGATCCGTCTCCAAATCGCGGTAATTATTGACGACCAACAAGTTCGTCGACAATGCCCCCACTCCGGCTCCCAGCAGCCAGGCAACCCCGGAAAACGCTCCCGCCTGCACGTAATAAGTGAAACCGACCGCAACCAATCCAACCTCAGTTCTGGCCGAAGCGCGTCTTGAGCGCCTGCATCACGGCCGGATGCACGAACTTCGAAACGTCGCCCTGGAGCGAGGCGATCTCGCGCACCAGGGTCGAGGAAATGTAGGAGTACTTTTCCGACGGCGTGAGGAACAGGCTTTCGACGTCCGGGGCCAGCTGCCGGTTCATGTTGGCCAGCTGGAATTCGTATTCGAAGTCGGACACCGCGCGCAGGCCGCGCAGCAGGATGTTGGCCTGCTGTTCCTTGACGAAGTGGGCAAGCAAGGTCGAGAAGCCGATGACCTTCACGTTCGGCAGGTGCTTGGTCACTTCACGGGCCAGCTCCACGCGTTGCTCCAGCGGGAACAGCGGGTTCTTCTTCGGGTTGGCCGCCACGGCGATGATGACCTCATCGAACAGCCGCGAGGCACGTTCCACCAGATCGGCGTGGCCCATGGTGATGGGATC
>JBNNDZ010000190.1:0-6255 GCA_050285865.1 Puniceicoccales bacterium | reverse complement strand
GCTATCTTTGGCCAGTCTTTCGCGGTAAGGTTTTGCACAATCCTACGCTATACCCGACCCGAGCGTTTTTCACGTAAATAGTTGTCACGATCGACCGAGCTTAGGAAGAACCATTTCCTCTTATAGGAATAGATAAGAAACAAGATGAGCCCGGCAGCTATGGTAATGTCGAGTACGCTACGGCGCACCATTCGGTTGAACTTCGCCTGTTTGATGATGCCTCGGTATTCTTCGATCATCGCATCATAGTGTGCTGTGCGCTCGGGTGCGAAGGACTTGGCTAACTCCAGGATATCGATGGCGCTTTCCAGGGTTATGATGTGTGTATTGATTTCGGCCAGTGTTTCCAACAGGTTCGCGATGACGGGATCGTCTGATTTGATGAAAAGAAGGCGCTCATTTAGCTGGTAGACGATACTGTGTTGGATATCTTCCGCGTTCAAATTTTCCCCTTCCAGCACGATGGTTTCGCTGGTTTTCAATTCTGGCAACTGAACGACATCATTGGATTCCAGGTAGGAAGGATCTTTCTGCAATGCCTGCTTGGTTTTCAAAATCCTCAAATGCAGCCATTCTGTGCCGTGATGCGAATCAGGGTTGCGCCGGATACCTTCGGAAATCCATTCGATGGCGCTATCTAAGTCACCATGCAGTTCGTAGGCGGTGCCTAGGTTGGCGGCAGTGCTGTATTTGCCGGGAGATTCTTCTTCGTTTGTCTTGAGTATTTCTATTGCCTGTCCGGTGTCACCTTCCAGCAAATTAATAACGGCGATTTGTTCTCGGCTTTGAAAGGGGTCAATTGAGTCTTGTTCCCGCGCTTGGTATTTTCTGATTTCGTCTATTTTCTCGGTGGGAGTTTTTGCAAACGCATAACTTAAACGGTCGAAATCTGAGTGTGCATTGATGCGGGCAATGTCGCCATCCAGTGTAACGCCATTAATCCAGATACAGGAAAATGCGAAGCCCGGGAAGCAGATGCTAAGAATTAATAGACAGCATTTCATTTGTGTTTTTATATCACATTGGCACGAGGTCCTGTTGTTTCACATGGTGATTTCTATGTTTCCCCACCCCGCTCTTGCGCAATGCTCTATAATACCGACATGACCGCGACCAAAGACCGACTGCGTGAACTGGCCGAAGCCGAGGGCTTCGAGGCCTTTGGCGTGGCCCCGGTGGCGGTGGAACTGCGGCGGGATTATTACCTGGAGTGGATTGCAGGTGGGCAACACGGGGAGATGTCGTGGATGGAGCGTAACAACGACCGTCGCCTTCAGCCGGAAAACATACTACCGGAGGCACGGAGCATTCTTTGTGTGGGGCTTAACTACTATCAACCCGAGCCCGAACGCCGCGGTCGTTTGGCGAAATACGCACTCGGCAAGGATTACCACAAGACCATCACCCAAAAGCTGAAGCGGCTATGCCGCGTGATGCGGGACGAGTTTGGCGGGGCGCAACGGCCCTATGTCGATACTGGCCCGGTGTTGGAAAAGCCCATCGCCGTGCAGGCGGGGCTGGGCTGGCAGGGCAAAAGCACGATCCTGCTCAACCGGCATCAGGGCACGTGGCTGTTCCTCGGCTTCATTTTCACCACACTGGAATTACCTGCCGACGAACCTATCCGCGAGCACTGTGGCAACTGCACCCGCTGCATTGATGCCTGCCCGACGCAGGCCATTACGGGGCCGTTCCAACTGGATGCCCGCCGCTGCATATCCTACCTGACCATCGAGCATAAGGGTGCCATTCCGCTTGAGTTTCGCCGCGCAATCGGGGACCGCCTCTACGGCTGCGACGAATGTCTCGACGTTTGCCCGTGGAACCGCTGGGCGCAGCAAACGGCGGAGGAAAAATTCGCCCCCCGCCCCTACCCCGACCTCCGCGTCATGCTGGATTGGACGGAAGACGAGTTCCGCGAGGCGTTCGCTGGGACACCCGTAAAACGTGCCGGACTCAGTCGCTGGTTGCGCAATGTCTGTGTTGTGCTGGGTAACATTGGCGAAGCGGAGGACCTCCCGGCTCTGCGCCGTTGCGCGGAATCGGAAGATGGGCTCGTGACCGAACACGCATTGTGGGCAATCCGGGAAATAGAGGATCGGAAGGCTTAAACGCATTTCACCATTGCGGATGCGACAAAGCATGTTCTGCTAGAAGCCGTGAACGCCTCCACGTTGAACCCGCCCCGCCCTGCCCCGGATGAAGTTCCGGCCAGCACGATGCAGGGGCTGAAATACGCCCGCCTTGCCGGTGTGGCGACGGGGTTGTTCTTGATCGCGTGGGCTCCATTTAATGCCATTCGCTGGGGGGACCAGGGGCCGGGCTGGTTACTGAGCCTGGAGTTTGTCTATTTCATTGTTTATGGCATCCTGCTCGCTCTGCCGTGGGGCCGGATCGCAGGCCGCGCCTGGCGCTCATTGTTTATTTTGCTGTGCGTCATGACGGCTGGTTTTGCCTTCCTCATGTGCGTGGACCTGATGTTCCAGTACCTGCTTTCAACGGGTGAATTGGCTGGTGCCGAGGGCGAAGGGCTCTACCGTCTGGATGCTGGGAAAGGCCGGGGTAACATTGCCCCACCGGCTTTTCAAAGCATGCTTATTTTTACCTCGCTGATGCAGGCCCCAGCCGTATATTTTGTCCGAAATCCCCGGGCAATGGTGTAAGTGGGAAATTATTTTCCGCCGAAACCCGTTGATAGCCAAGTTGATGTGAAATAGCAGTGAACGCAAAGGCATAATGAACTTGCGTTCCCTTTCTCGGGCTGATTTTTCTCGTTAAACAATTTTAGATAACAACCGCTTACCACTTCTCCATATGGCCGCAGCAAAGAAATCCACAAGCAAGTCCTCCGGTGAGGGCCGTGACAACAAGGCACTCGATCTCGCCATTTCGGCGATCAACAAGCAGTTTGGCGATGGTGCCATCATGAAGCTTGGTGAAGCCGCCAAGAAGAACATCGATGTGATTTCGACGGGTTCAGTCGCGCTGGACCTCGCGCTCGGCGTCGGTGGCTTGCCCAAGGGGCGTATTTGCGAAATCTATGGCCCGGAATCCTCGGGTAAAACGACCTTCTGTTTGAGTGTGATTGCCGAGTGTCAGCGCCAGGGCGGTAATGCTGTCTTCGTCGACGTCGAGCACGCGCTCGACCCCCGCTACGCCAAGATTGTCGGCGTGGACTTGGAAAACCTCATGGTTGCGCAGCCAGAGTCCGGTGAAGACGCGCTCAACATCACCGAGACGCTGATTCGTTCCGGTGCCGTCGATGTGATCGTGATCGACTCGGTGGCCGCACTCGTTTCCAAGAACGAACTCGATGGCCAGTTTGGTGACTCTACGGTTGGCCTGCAGGCCCGCATGATGAGTCAGGCCATGCGACGTCTCACAGCTGCCATCAACCGCACGCATTGCATTGCCTTGTTTACCAACCAGATTCGTGAAAAGATTGGTGTTATGTTCGGTAGCCCGGAAACGACTCCCGGTGGCCGTGCGCTCAAGTTTTTCTCCTCGGTCCGCATGGACATTCGCCGTATCGGCCAGATCAAGTCGACCGACGGTGCCGTTATCGGCAACCGCACCCGTCTGAAGGTCGTGAAGAACAAGGTCGCCCCGCCCTTCACCGAATGTGAATTCGACATCATGTATAACGAGGGTATCTCGAAGACCGGCTCGGTGCTCGATCTGGGACTAGAGCACAAGCTTCTTGAAAAGAAGGGTGCCTGGATCAGCTACAAGGGGGATCTCATCGGCCAGGGCCGCGAAAATGCCAAAGAATACCTTGGCCAGCATCCCGAGATCATGGACGAGATTACGAACCAGATACTTGGCAAGGTCGAGGTGCATGGCGGTGATTCCGTTGGCTCGGGTGACGATGCCGATGGGCCTTTAGATGACGACAAGTAGGTCGTCATTCAAGGTGAGCGATAATCGTGGAATAGGACTTGCCCGCTGGCGTTCCTAATATAGATTATTAGCTATGAGCGCCGTCGCGAGCCAGCACCCATTCCCCACTGTATCCAAGCGAAATGAACTTGCGGTGCCGGTGGTGCTTGCGCCCAGCTTCTTCATCATCATGAGCTATTCGGTGTATTGGGGCACGGGTAACGATTTCCTGCTCTCCCCTGCCCTGCTCTTGCTGGTCGGCTTGGGCGCGCTCGCCTACGTGGCGCGGACGATTTTTACCTGGAAGCGACAGCCGCTTAACCAACAGGTCTGGATTTTCTGTGCGTCGGTCATGGTTGTATACGGGCAGATGCTGCTACCCCGCTTCTGGGGTTGGCCAAATTTGTAGAGTGTCCTCGGATCATCCGGTTGGTTTTTTGCGTGAAATCGCGGCGCGCCCTGTTTTAATGCGCCGCTATGCCAATGGGTGAAACTATAGTGGCCACCGCCACGCCTTACGGGGAATCCGCACTCGCGGTGGTCCGCGTCTCCGGTCCGCAATGCGCCGAGCTGGCGGATGCCTGCCTGGGGTCGGGGCTCGTTGCCGCTCCACGTCGTGCGTTCCTGCGGGAATACCGGGCGTTGGATGGGCGAACGCTCGATTCGTGCGTTGCGCTCTATTTTGCGGACCAGCGTAGCTTTACCGGGGAGCCATCGTTGGAGCTCTCCTTGCATGGCAATCCGCTGATTGTGCAGCAGGTGGCTGAAGACTTGTTGGCCCGGGGTTGCCGTATGGCCGAGCCCGGGGAATTTACCCGGACGGCGTTTGCCAATGGTAAGCTCGACCTTAGTCAGGCCGAAGCGGTCGCAGACTTGATTTCCGCCCGCAGTGAGCAGGCAATCCGCGTTGCGCAACGTCAATTGGAAGGGTCAGTGGGCCGGAAGATGCTGGAGCTATCCGATCGACTGCTCGGCGTGATTGCCGCGGTCGAGGCATATATCGATTTCCCCGAAGAGGATTTGCCGCCAGAAGATCAAGCGGGCCCTGCCGCGGAGCTGGCCAAGTTGTCCAGTGAGCTCGGGCAGCTCATTTCCACGAGCCACTATAAGACGCTTTTGCATGAGGGAATCCGCACAGTGATTATCGGTGAGCCAAATGCGGGCAAAAGCAGCCTGCTCAACTTTTTGACCGGTGAAGACCGCGCGATTGTGAGTGCCGAGCCCGGCACGACTCGCGATTTCCTCACCGAGCGCGTCATGATTGGTCAATATGGCTTGCGACTGGTGGACACCGCAGGCTTGCGTGATGCGGAGTCGACGATCGAAGCGAGCGGGATTACAAAGACATTAGAGCAGGTCAAGACGGCGGATTTCTTGTTGGTCGTCATCGACCAGTCAGCACCAGCTCCGCATTTTCCCGACGAGGTTGCCACCCGATTGCTGGAGAAGCGGGTCCTTGTCATTGAAAACAAGGTCGATTTGCCTACGAATCCCGAAACGGCCGACATTTTGCCGGGATTGCCGCGTGTTCGCGTATCGTTGACCACGGGTGAAGGTGTTGGGACGCTCCGTGAGCGCATTGCAGCAGCGTTGGAGGCGGATCGCGTTGTTCCCGGCCCGGATGACCTGCTTGTCTCGGCCCGCCACGCCAATGCTTTGCGCCAGGCACGGGAAGCGATCGATGCGGCCCGCGAGCGGCTCCGCGATGACGAGGCCGCGGAATTGGTAGCGGCCGGTTTGCGGGATGCCTTGGCAAATGTGGGTGAGGTCATCGGAAAGGTGGACAACGAGCGGATGTTGGATAAGCTCTTTGCTTCCTTTTGTATTGGTAAATGAAGAATCCTCTCAAGTTTGGTCCCGATTCGCCCTTCGATGTTATTGTCTGCGGGGCAGGGCATGCCGGCTGTGAAGCTGCCTTGGCTGCGGCGCGTCGTGGCGCGGACGTGCTCCTGTTGACTGGGAATATGGACACCATCGGTGCGATGAGCTGTAATCCGGCCATTGGTGGCCAGGCCAAGGGGCATATGGTGCGCGAGATCGACGCGCTTGGCGGTGAGATGGGCATTAACACCGATGCAACGGCGATTCAGTTTCGCCTGCTCAATGCCTCGAAGGGGCCAGCGGTGCAAGCGCCCCGCGCGCAGTGCGATAAAAAGGCTTATCAGTTCCGCCTCAAGCATGTGATTGAGCTCCAGCCCAACCTCACGTTGTTCCAGGCGATGGTGGAAGGGCTTGTCTTTGAGGGCGATCGTGTCGTTGGCGTGCAGACTAGTTTTGGGATCGATTTCCATGGCCGCACGGTTGTGGTGACCACGGGCACATTTCTCCGTGGCTTGATGCATATCGGGCAGAAGCGCAATGAAGGGGGGCGCTTGG